>JARIAU010000022.1 GCA_029257695.1 Oscillospiraceae bacterium | reverse complement strand
AGAAGTTCGCTGCGGTCTGCAATGCCTTGCGGTGTCATGTATACCTGTGGCATAGCACAGTACAGCTCCATGCTTTGATAGCCTGCCTCCCGTTGGGCATTCAACATATCGTTCAAAGTCCAGTACCGATAATGAACACCCATTGCAGCAGGTTGTGCGGAAGTAATGGTAAATGGGTTCATGTGTTGCTCCTCCTTCATATTGAATAAATCAAGTGAGTCAAAAAATGCAATATAACATCATAATACGACTTATAATGAAAAAGTCAATACAGTGGTGGTGAAAAAGAAAAACCAAGGGTATGAAGAGGAAAAAAGGGTGGAAACGATAGGGCTTCTAAATCCCCCCGCCCCCTCATAGACTGGAGCAACAGACAGTCGGGGGAGTGGGGAAGTGTGAACGAGAGCATTGAGGAGCGGGCGGTGATGCTGGCACAGTATCTGGTGGAGCAGCGCACCACCGTGCGGGGCGTGGCCAAGCGATTCGGTGTGTCCAAAAGCACGGTGCACAAGGATCTGTCCGAGCGGTTGGAGCGCATCCAGCCCCAGCTTTATGCCCAAGTGCGGCAGATCTTGGATCGCAACAAAGAGGAGCGCCACATCCGGGGCGGCATGGCCACCCGGGAAAAGCATCTGCGGGAGCATCAGCCCCCTTCGGACTGACGATTGGAGCAAATCGGCGGTCGCTGCAAGCGTCCGGCCCAAGGCCGGACGCTTTTTCATGCCTTAAATTACGGGATTTTATTGCATTTTGAGAAGAATAGAATTATAATCAAAATAACTGTACATATTTTTGCGAACCAAAGGGAAACCAACGCAGACGAATGCGGATTCGGCAGCTGGTTTCGTTCTGCCGGCCGAAGGGAAACTCGCCGTCTGTCCGCAGTGAGGTAAGCGCAGATAGGAGGAACCCCATGGGTAAATATACCGAAGAAATCAAGCGGCGCCGCACCTTTGCGATCATTTCGCACCCCGACGCCGGTAAAACCACCTTGACGGAAAAGTTTTTGCTGTACGGAGGCGCCATCAATCAGGCCGGTGTGGTCAAGGGAAAGAAGAACTCCCGTGCCGCCACTTCGGACTGGATGGAAATCGAAAAGCAGCGTGGTATTTCCGTCACCTCGTCGGTCATGCAGTTCCAGTATGACGGCTTCTGCATCAACATTCTGGACACCCCCGGCCATCAGGACTTCTCGGAGGACACCTACCGCACGCTGATGGCGGCGGACAGCGCCGTGATGGTCATTGACGCCGCCAAGGGCGTGGAGCCCCAGACCCGCAAGCTGTTCAAGGTCTGCGCCATGCGGGACATTCCGATCTTCACCTTCATCAACAAGATGGACCGGGAGGCGCGGGACCCCTTTGAGCTGTGCGAGGAGCTGGAGAATGAGCTGGGGATCGCCACCTGCCCCATCAACTGGCCCATTGGCTGCGGCAAGGAATTCAAGGGTGTTTATGACCTGCGGGAGCATAAGATCATCCACTTCACCTCCAACACCAACGCCCGTGCCGCCACTGCCACCGAGGTGGCACTGGATGACCCCGAGCTGGCCGAAATGATCGGTGCAGACAAGCGGGACCAGCTGGTGGAAGAGGCCGAGCTGCTGGAGGGTGCCGGTGCGGAGTTCGACATGGAGGCCGTGCGCCACGGCAAGCTGTCGCCGGTGTTCTTTGGTTCGGCACTGACCAACTTCGGTGTGGAGCCCTTCTTGGAATCCTTCCTCCAGATGACCACGGCACCCCTGCCCCGCATGGCAGGCGATGTGGTGGTGGACAGCTTCGATGACGACTTCTCTGCCTTTGTCTTTAAGATTCAGGCCAACATGAACAAGGCCCACCGGGACCGGATTGCCTTCATGCGGGTCTGTTCCGGCCGGTTTGATGCGGACAAGGAAGTGTATCTGGTGCAGCAGAACCGCAAGGTGAAGCTGTCCCGGCCCCAGCAGCTGATGGCGGCCGAGCGGGAGATCATTGAGGAGGCGTACGCCGGCGATATTATCGGTGTGTTCGATCCGGGTATGTTCTCCATCGGCGACACCATCTGCGCCCCCGGCAAGAAGTTCTGCTTTGACCCCATCCCCACCTTTGCTCCGGAGCATTTCTGCCGGGTCCGGCCCAAGGATACCCTCAAGCGCAAGCAGTTCATCAAGGGTGCGGAGCAGATTGCACAGGAGGGCGCCATCCAGATCTTCAAAATCCCCTATGCCGGCATGGAAGAAGTCATTGTCGGTGTGGTGGGCACCCTGCAGTTCGATGTGTTTGAGTATCGTCTGAAGAACGAATACAATGTGGATCTGGTCATGGAGCGGCTGCCCTATGAGTATCTGCGTTGGATCGAGCATTACGACGGCGATCCCGAGGACATCATCAAGGGCAACGATGTGAAGATGGTGGAGGACTACAAGGGCAACAAGCTGCTGTTGTTTGGCGCACAGTGGAGCATCAACTGGGTGCTGGATAAGAACCGGGACAAGGGATTGCAGCTGTCCGAGTTCGGCGGCGCCCGCTTCTGATAAAAAATACCCGAAACCGGGGGATTTGCCCGGAAAACGGGAATCATACACGATTTTATACGGCCCGAGGCAGCTGCCTCGGGCCGTATTTTTGCTGCTTGGGTGCCGGATGGAGTGGATAAAACGAGAAATATTCATTTCCCTGTGCGAAATATACAGAAGGGAAGAATGGAAATTCAACGAAACAAAGCAAAAAATGAGGATAAAAAGTGAAGAAAAAAATTATATTTTGTCAGATGTAACCAAAATATTTTTTCTGAATGTGCAGACAGGGTCAAAATAACCCAAATTGCAAAAAATGCATAAAAAATGAGTAAAAGCCTTGTTATATGCATAAATATCCCGTATAATGAAGTAGTTCATTCTGCGGTATGCAGAAAGATACCGAACACTAAATGGAGCGAATATGATGAAGAAACTACTTTCCATCCTCCTGGCGGTGGGGATGAGCGTTGCGCTGATGGGGTGCGGCGGGTCCCCGTCCGTGTCCTCCGGTGTGCCGAGTGCGGACAGCAGTCCGCTGCATCTGGCCCAGGCCGGTGTGCTGACCATGGCCACCAGTGCCGCCTTCCCGCCCTATGAGTCCTACGACGGAGAGAACATTGTGGGCATTGACGCCGATCTGGCGGCGGCCCTTGCGGAGCGGCTGGGCTTGCAGCTGAAGATCGTGGACATGGATTTCGGGTCCCTCATCGGGGCGGTGGAAACCGGCAAGGTGGACCTGTGTATGGCCGGTATGACCGCAAGCCCGGAGCGGGCGAAGAATGTCAACTTCTCCACCAGCTATGCCACCGGCATTCAGGCCGTGATCGTGGGCGAACACAGCGACATCCGCACGGTGGAGGATCTGTACGCCATGCTGGACGAGGGGAAGGACTTGTTGGTGGGCACCCAGGAGGCCACCACCGGCTATCTGTACGCCACCAAATCGGTGGAAGAGGGCGGTTTTGGAGAAAACCATGTGGTAGGCTTCCAGAACGGTGCCGCCGCCGTGCAGGCGCTGATGCTGGGCAAGATCGACTGCGTCATCATCGACAACCAGCCGGCCAAGGAATTCGTGGCGGCCAACCGGGCGCTGCGTCTGCTGGATACCGAGTATGTGTCCGAGGAATATGCCATTGCCCTGCCCAAAACCAATGCGGCATTGGAAGAGGCGGTCAATCAGGCACTGGCGGAGCTGCTGGAGGACGGCACGGTCCAGACCATTCTGGACAAGCACATCCATGCGGCCGAGGAATGAACTCCGGCGGCATTCGCAACGGCTGAACCGACGGGACGGCATAGCCGAAGAGAGGCAAAAGAAAGGGGAAAACCCAAACGATGGAACTGTTTGAAGACCTGAAACGGGGTCTGTACCAGACCTTTGTTCTGGACAACAACTATATGTACTTTGTCCGCGGCCTGAAGATCACCCTGATCGTCACCGTGGCATCCCTGCTGATCGGCCTTGTGCTGGGCGTATTGGTGGCGGTCATCCGCTCCAATTACGATTTGCAGCGGGGGAAGAAGAGCGTGGGCATGAAGCTGCTCAACGGCTTGGCCAAGCTCTACCTGACGGTGATCCGTGGCACGCCTGCCATGGTGCAGCTGCTTATTATGTGGTTCGTGGTGCTGGCGTCCATGCGTCAGACGGAGCATAATATGCTGCTGTGCGCCATCCTGACCTTCGGCATCAATGCCGGCGCTTATGTGGCGGAAATCGTCCGCTCCGGCATCATGTCCATTGATCCGGGCCAGATGGAGGCCGGCCGCAGTCTGGGTCTGAGCTACGGCACCACCATGCGGAAGGTCATCATTCCGCAGGCAGTGAAAAATGTGCTGCCGGCACTGGGCAATGAGTTCATTGCCCTCATCAAGGAGACCTCCATCGTCAATGTCATCGGTCTGAAGGACCTGACTAAGGGCGCAATGATCATTCAGGGAAAGACCTATCAGGCATTGGTGCCTTACTTCGCCGTGGCGGTGTTTTATCTGGTGCTGGTGCTGATCCTGACCTGGCTGCTGGGTATTATGGAAAGGAGACTGAGAGAAAGTGATCTCCGTTAAACAACTGACCAAAGCGTATGGGGACCATGTGGTTCTGGACGGCATCAACGAAACCATTGAGGCGGGCGAAAAGGTGGTCGTGATCGGGCCTTCCGGCTCGGGCAAATCCACCTTTCTCCGCTGCCTGAACCTGTTGGAGGAGCCCACCTCCGGCCAAGTGCTGTTTGAGGGGGAGGACATCACCGGCCCCAAGTGCGACATCGACCGGGTCCGTCAGCAGATGGGCATGGTGTTCCAGCACTTCAACCTCTTTCAGAACCTTTCCATTCTGGACAATATGATTTTGGCTCCGGTGGAGCTGAAGCTTATGACCAAGGAAGAGGCCGTGGCCGAGGCAAAGCGCCTGCTGGAGCGCGTGGGGCTGCCGGATAAGGCGGATGCCTTCCCCGGGCATCTGTCCGGCGGTCAGAAGCAGCGCATTGCCATTGCCCGAGCCTTGATGATGAAGCCCAAGGTGATGCTCTTTGATGAGCCTACCTCGGCACTGGACCCGGAAATGGTGGGCGAAGTGCTGCAAATCATGAAGGAACTGGCCCGGGAGGGCATGACGATGATCGTGGTCACCCACGAGATGGGCTTTGCCCGAGAGGTGGCCACCCGTGTGCTGTTTATGGACGGCGGAAACATCGTGGAGCAGGGCACTCCGGAAGAAGTGTTCGCCCATCCCAAGGAGGAGCGCACCAAGAGTTTCCTCTCCAAAGTGCTGTAAACAACGAACGCACCGGACATCCCAAGGGATGTCCGGTGCGTTTTTAGGGCGTGTTGCAGAAAGGTCAAAAATGACAGTTTTTGTTACTTTCTTGCTAGAATGAAAAATATACGCTATAATAAAGGGCTCGAACCATTGAATTGGAAGGAAACAACGGTATGAAGGAACGACTGGAAGGCCAGCCGGCCGCTGCGGACAGCACGGCACCCGTGCAGGCCAAACAGAAACACAATTTGAAATTGTTTGCCCTGTTGGTGGTTGGATTTATCGGTCTGGGTGTGGCCAGTGCCTTGGTTGGCGGTGTGTTGGGCGCACGGGCCGGGACTGGGGACTCTAAGGCCCGTATCGAGCCGCTGGTCGGTGTATGGGAAGCGGTGGGCATTCAAGTGGGGGACGAAAGCTTTCCGGTGCGGGAAGCCCGTGTGCGGGCAGAATTGTTTGCCGATCAGAGCGGATGGGTGGACCTGAGCGAGGAGGCCCGAGCCTTGAGCTTCACTTGGGAATACCATAAGATGGAACATGGCCGGGGGCTGTACACCGTTCATTATCGGGACGGGCGGCAGGCGAAAATGACCTACTATCCCGCACAGGACCAGATCCTGCTGATGACCGACCGCCAGAGCGGCTTGCTCTTCCAGCGACAAAAAGAAGCATAGACAGAAAACCGGCAGACCGAGGAGCGCCCCTTGGTCTGCCGGTTTCCTTTGCCATGCAGCGGATAGGGGCGGCCGTTTTTTGGCGCCGCACAGACAGAACAAAAACGGGGCGGTCTGCCGTGAGAGGAAGTTGTTTGCGGGGGATGGACGGGAACTCCCCTGCATCCTGCCGTTGCAGGGGGCGGCGGTATTTAGCGGGGGGCGGCCTGCCACAGCAGCTCCGCTCCGGAGCGGCACAGCTGGGCACAGTGAAGAAAGACCCGCTTCAATGCCGGGTCAGAGCAGACCTCCGCCGCCGCTCGATAGTCCTCCTCCGCACCGCACTCACTGCGATAGAGCCGCCGCAATGCCTGAATCGGGGTGGCACTGCGGACCGGAGGTCTGGTGGGACAGGGCGGGGTCACGCTTTGGAAAAACAGAGCGGTGCGGAGCAGCTGCACCCGCCGGGCGCACAGCTGCCCGGGGCGGATGAAGGGAGTGTGGTGATATTCGTGCCACTTGGACTGCTCGCAGGTCAGCCGCTCCAACAAAAAGTCGCTCCAGTCGCATTGCGGCGGAGCGGGATAGCCCTCCGGAGTGTGGGAGCGGTGCCAAAGACGGACATACTCCGGGTCCCGTGACATTTGTGCCATGATGGATCCCTCCTTTGTGCTATTCTATGCCGTCGGGGGGCGGATGGGACGGAGAGAAACACGGGAAGCGGAGAACGGGGAGGGAGAAATCGGGAGATCGGCTCGGAAACCGACCAAAACTGGAGAAAAACACCGAGAATTTGTGCGCAGAAACGGAAATAAGCCTTGCAATTTAAGGCAGAGTGTGGTATTCTTCGGATGTATAGAAGTGTTGATGGTAGAGTGGAGCCCCGGCTCCGCTCTTTTTCTTGAGCATTTCGCCCTGCGTGTTTGGGCGGGAAAGGCGGTAAAGCATGAAGAAAGTCACTGATGTCTGTGCAGAACTGGCACGCCCCTTCGTGGAGCAGGCCGGCTGCACGCTGTGGGATGTGGAGTACATCCGCGAGGCAGGCACTTGGTTCCTGCGGGTCTACATCGACGCCCCCGATGGGGTGAACATTGACCAGTGTGAGGCGGTGTCCCGCCCCTTGAGCGATGCTCTGGACGAGGCAGACCCCATTGAGGGCAGCTATGTGCTGGAGGTCGGCTCCGCCGGCGCTGACCGGGCCCTGAAAAAGCCCGCCCACTTCGAGGCCTTTTTGGGCAGCGCAGTGGATGTGAAGCTGTACCGCCCCCGGGACGGCCGGAAGGAATTCACCGGAACGCTGGAGGGGTATCAGGACGGCGATGTGACCATCGCTCTGGACGGAGCATCGGTTTCCTTTACCAAGAAGGAGATCGCACAGGTGCGGCTGCATCTGGAACTTTAATTCGTATCGTTGCACAGCGGAAATAAGGAGTGTAAATCCAAAATGGCTAAGAGAGTTAAAAAGACCGAAAATACGCAGGAGCAGGACAACCGCGAATTTTTTGCAGCGCTGGATCTGCTGGAAGCCGAGCGTGGCATCAAAAAGGAATTTATGCTGGAGAAGATCACCCAGGCCCTGGCAACCGCATACAAGCGTGACCATGAGGGTGTGGGCGACAATGTGGTGGTCGTGGCCGATCAGGAGCGCAACATTGTCCGTGTGATCGTGCGCCGGGATGTGGTGGAAGAAGTGGACAATCCTTACAGCGAGATCTCGCTGGAGGAAGCCCGCCGCAAGCTGCCCAATGTGCAGCTGGGTGATGTGGTGAGCAGCGAGGTGCGCCCCAAGAACTTTGGCCGCATCGCCGCCCAGACCGCCCGTCAGGTCATCATTCAGGGCATCCGTGAGGCCGAGCGCAACAAGGTGTTCGATGCCTTCACCGAAAAGACCTCCGAGATCATGAGCGGCTTTGTGAGCCGTGTGGATGAGCGCACCGGCGCCCTGTATGTGAAGCTGCGTGCCAACGGCGAGACCACCGACGCCCTGCTGACCGCCGGCGAGCAGGTCAAGGGTCAGGTCTACCACGAGGGAGACCGCATCCAGGTCTATGTGGTGGAGGTCCGCCGCACCAACCGTGGGGTGCAGGTGGTCATTTCCCGGACCCACTTCGGTCTGGTCCGCCGCCTGTTCGAGCGTGAAGTGCCCGAAATCTTTGACGGCGTGGTGGAGATCCGCTCCATCTCCCGTGAGGCCGGAAGCCGCACCAAGATGGCGGTCTGGTCCGCCGATCCCGATGTGGACCCCATCGGCGCCTGCGTCGGCCCCCGTGGTCAGCGTGTCAACACCGTGGTGGAAGAGCTGGGCGGCGAAAAGGTGGACATCATCAAGTACAGCGACGATCCCGCCGCTTATGTGGCTGCGGCGTTGGCACCCGCCGATGTCATCAGCGTGGAAGTGGATGAGGATGAAACCAAGAGCTGCCGTGTGGTCGTGCCGGATGACCAGTTGAGCCTTGCCATCGGCAAGGAGGGTCAGAATGCCCGTCTGGCCGCCAAGCTGACCGGATACAAGATCGACATCAAGTCCGTTTCCGCCGCCGAGTCCGAGGACGAGGCTCCTGTGGAGGAGGAAGTGACGGACGAGGAGATCATCGAAGACGAGGAGTGATTCTCGATGCCCAAGAAAATTCCCCTGCGCCAGTGCCTTGGCTGCAGAGAAATGAAACCGAAGCGGGAGCTCATTCGGGTGGTGCGATCCCCCGAGGGAGAGATCTCCCTGGATTTTAAGGGCCGCAAGAGCGGCAGAGGGGCCTATGTGTGCCCCGATGCCGCCTGTCTTGCCAAGGCCCGGAAAGCAAGAGCGCTGGAGCGTGCCTTCTCCGCCCAGATCCCGGACGAGGTCTGGCAGAACCTGGAGCGGGAGATGGCGGACGCCCCGGCATCGGAGGTGGACGCATGACGGCCGGACTGTCGATGCTGGGCATGGCCCGGAAAGCGGGTGCGGTGGTCATTGGCGAGGAAGCCGTCACCGAGGGTGTGCTGGAACACAAGATCCGGCTCATTCTGGTGGCGTCGGATGCCGGCGACACCACCGCCGAGCGGATCAGCCGGCTGGAAAGCGACAAGCTGCCGGTGATCCCGTTGAACGAAGACAAACAGACTCTGGGGGCTGCCGTTGGCTTTGCCAAGGTGGCTGCCGTGGGGATCTGTGATCTGGGCTTTGCCGCCGCCATTGCGGCGAAGCTGGGCGGAGACAATCCCCGGGCGAAGAGCGTCAGCGAGGGACTGTCCCAGCGCCAGAATAAGGCCCTGCGCCGGAAGGCGGACACCGTCAAGCACGGGAAAAAGTCCAAGCGGCGCAAATGAGAAGTGATTGTATTTGATAACCGTTTGTGCCAATGGGAAAGCCTGTGGGTTTCCCACGGGGTTTTCCATTGGCGCAAGCCCTGAATTTCAGGAGGTGGCTGACATTGAGTATTGAACAGAAGTATCGTGTGCATGAGGTGGCCAAGGACCTGGGCCTGACCACCAAGGAGATCACCGAGATCCTGACGACCTATTCCGAAACGCCGAAGAACCATATGCAGGTGCTGACCGACGAGGAGCTGAGCGTCATTTTCGAGCATGTGACCCAGCATCGTCAGGTGGAGAGCCTGGCGGAGATCTTCGCCGAGGGCGCACAGCCCGGCGAGAAGAAGGCAGAGCCTGCAAAGGCCGCCGCTCCCGCCAAGGCAAAGGCACAGGCTGAGCCCAAGGCAGAGGAGGCCCCGCAGCACCGTGTCCCCCAGAAGAAGGTCGTGGACACCCGCAAGGCTGCGGATGTGAACCTGGACCGTTATGACCAGCATCTGGAGGATCTGGCCCCCCAGCGTGCCGAGCACATGGAGCACGGCAAGCAGAAGATCAAGCAGCAGAGCCGCAACCGCCAGCAGCAGCAGCGCCAGAGCCCCAAGCGCCGTCAGGAGGAGCAGGCCCGTCAGATGCGCAAGCTCCAGCTGGAGGTGGCGAAGAAGGCGCCCGTCAAGGTGGAGATCCCCGATGAGATCTCTGTGGGCGAGCTGGCAAGCCGCATGAAGAAGACCGGCGCCGAGGTGGTCAAGACCCTGATGAAGAACGGCTTTATGGCCTCTCTCTCTGACACCATCGACTTTGACACCGCCTCCCTCATTGCCGAGGAGCTGGGCTGCGTGGTGGAGCACGAGGTCATCGTGACCATCGAGGAGCGCCTCATCGACGACCATGAGGACAAGGAAGAAGATCTGGAAGAGCGCGCCCCCGTTGTTGTGGTCATGGGCCATGTTGACCACGGCAAGACCAGCCTGCTGGACTATATCCGTTCCGCCAATGTGGCCTCCGGCGAAGCCGGCGGCATTACGCAGGCCATCGGCGCTTATCAGGCCAATGTGAACGGCAACATCATCACCTTCCTGGACACCCCCGGCCACGAGGCGTTTACCGCCATGCGTGCCCGTGGTGCCATGATCACCGACCTGGCCATTCTGGTGGTTGCCGCCGATGACGGCATCATGCCCCAGACGGTCGAGGCCATCAACCACGCCAAGGCGGCCGAGATCCCGATCATCGTGGCCATCAACAAGATGGATAAGCCCGGCGCCAACCCCGACCGCATCATGCAGCAGCTCACCGAGTATGAGCTGGTGCCCGAAGCATGGGGCGGCGACACCATCATCTGCCCCATTTCTGCCAAGACCGGCGACGGCATTGACAACCTGCTGGAGATGATGGTCCTGACCGCTGAAATGCGGGAGCTGAAGGCCAACCCCAACCGTGCCGGTAAGGGTGCGGTCATCGAGGCCCGTCTGGAAAAGGGCCGTGGTCCTGTGGCCACCCTGCTGGTCCAGAACGGCACGCTGCATCAGGGCGACATCCTGATTGCCGGCACCGCCGTGGGCCGTGTCCGTGCAATGACCGATTTCCGTGGCAACAAGCTGAAGGATGCCGGTCCCTCTGTCCCGGTGGAGATCATCGGCATGAGCGAAGTGCCGGAGGCCGGTGACGAGTTCTATGTGGTTGCCGACGAGCGCATGGCCCGTCAGCTGGCCGAGGAGCGCAAGCAGGAGAAGAAGGATGCCATGAACCGCCCGGTTTCCAAGGTCAGCCTGGACGATCTGTTCAGCCAGATCAAGGAAGGCGAGATGAAGACGCTGAACATCATCGTCAAGGCCGATGTTCAGGGCTCTGCCGAGGCCGTCAAGATCTCTCTGGAGAAGCTCTCCAACGAGGAAGTCAATGTCCGCTGCATTCACTGCGGCGTGGGCGCCATCAACGAGAGCGATGTCATGCTGGCCTCCACCTCCAACGCCATCATCGTGGGCTTCAATGTCCGTCCCGATGCCCAGGCCAAGAATGCTGCGGCCCGGGATAAGGTGGATATGCGGATGTACCGTGTCATTTACGAGTGCATCGAGGAGATCGAGTCCGCCATGAAGGGTCTGCTGGCACCCAAGTTCAAGGAAGTGGAGCTGGGCCGTGTCGAGGTCCGTGAGGTCTACAAGATCACCAATGTGGGCATCGTTGCCGGCTCCTATGTGCTGGAGGGCAAGGTCACCCGCAATGCGCAGCTGCGTCTGGTCCGTGACGGCATCGTCATTCACGAGGGCGAGATCGCCTCTCTGCAGCGCTTCAAGGACAGCGTGAAGGAAGTGGCATCCGGCTACGAGTGCGGCATTACGCTGGAGAAGTTCTCGGACCTGAAGGTCGGAGACATCCTGGAATGCTTCGAGATGCAGGAAATCGCACGCTGATTTCGTATCACTGGTTTTTTACGGCGCAGAATGCAGAAAGCCGTTCTGCATTCTGCGCCGTTCGGTTTTTTAGAAGGAGAATCTCCATGGCGACGAATCGAATCAATCGTATCAACGAAGATATTCAGCGGGAGCTGGCTTCCCTGCTGCGGACGGTCAAGGACCCCCGGGTGCAGGGTCTGATTTCCATCACCCGAGTGGACACCACCACCGATCTGCGTTACTGCAAGGTGTTTGTCAGTGCCTTGGACAACAGCGATGTCAAGGCGGTCGTGGCCGGACTGAAGTCCGCTGCCGGCTACCTGCGCCATGAGCTGGGTCATGTGCTCACCCTGCGCTATACGCCCCAACTAATTTTTGTGGCGGACGACTCCATTGAGCGTGGTGTCCGCATGGTCAGCACCATTGACCGCATCCTGGAGGAGGATGAAGAGCGATGACGGAGCAGCAGGTTGTCCGGTGGCTGCAAGCGGGGGATCGCTATCTGCTGCTGACCCATGTGCGGCCCGACGGAGACACCCTGGGCAGCGCATCCGCTCTGGCACTGGCTCTGCGGCGGCTGGGGAAACAGGCGTATCTGGCCCCCAATGCGGGGGTGAGTTCGGTCTTTGCACCCTATGTGGAAGGGCTGTTTGCTCCGGCGGACTTTGAACCGGAACGGATCGTGTCCGTGGATCTGGCAGCGGTCCAGCTGATCCCGCCGGAAATGGAGCCGTGGGCAGACAAGGTAGAGCTGTCCATCGACCACCACCCGTCCAATGAAGGCTACGCAAAGGAAACCTGTCTGGACAGCACCGCAGCGGCCACCGGTGAGATCATTTACCGCATCTGCAAGCAGCTGGGTGAAATGGATGCGGAACTTGCGGCTCGGCTCTATCTGGCCATTTCCACCGACTGCGGCTGCTTTGTGTATTCCAACACTACGCCGGAGACCCACCGGATTGCGGCGGAATTGATGGAACAGGGCGATTTTTGGAAAAAAATCAACAAGCGGATGTTCCAGACCCTCTCCATGACGCAGATCCGGCTGCAAAACCGACTGATGCAGACCATGGAGGTGTTTGACGACGGTGCTACCGTGGTGTGCGGCATCTCTCTGTCGGATGTGGCGGAGCTGGGGGCCACGCCGTCGGATACGGAGGCGCTGTCCGGATTTGCCGTTCAGATTGAGGGGGTCAAAACGGCGGCCACGCTGAAACAGCTGGAAGAACGGGTGTGGAAGGTGTCGCTTCGCACGGATTGCACGGTCAATGCCACCAAGGTCTGCGCCTATATGGGCGGCGGCGGCCATGCGGCGGCGGCCGGAGCCACGCTGCGGAATGTGAATGAGGCGGAGGCCCGAGCCAAAGTGCTGGAGGCCATCCGCATGGTACAGGCGGAGGGGTAAGGTATGCCCAACGGAATCATTATTATTGATAAACCGCAGGAATGGACGAGCATGGATGTGTGCGCCAAGCTGCGGCGCATCTTCGGAGAGCGTCGGGTGGGTCATGCCGGAACGCTGGACCCCATGGCCACCGGTGTGCTGCCGGTGTTTGTGGGGCGGGCCACCCGTGCGGTGGAATTTGCCGAACGGGGCAGCAAGGTCTATGAAACCGTGCTGCGTCTGGGGCAGGTGACGGACACGCAGGATGTGACCGGCACCGTGCTGGAAACCCGGCCGGTGACGGTGGGGCGGAGGGAACTGGAAGAGGTGCTGCCCCGATTTACCGGCGATATTGAGCAGATCCCGCCTATGTACTCGGCGTTGAAAATCAACGGCCAGAAGCTGTGCAATCTGGCCCGCAAGGGAAAGAGTGTGGAGCGTCCGGCTCGCCCGATCACCATTTTTGAACTGGCTGTGCTGGAGCAGATCAGCGACACGGATTATCGGATGCGTGTGCGCTGCTCCAAGGGGACCTATATCCGCACCCTTTGCCATGACATCGGCATGGCTCTGGGCTGCGGCGGCACCATGGCGGAGCTGCGGCGCACGGAGGCGGCAGGATTTGCTCTGACGCAGGCGGTTACGATGGAAGAACTGCTGCAAGCCAAGGAACAGGGAAGAGAGCAGGCACTGCTGCTGGATGTGGCGGCGTATTTCTCGGATTATCCGGAGTGCCGCATTTCCGGCGAGGCGGAGCGCCGCTGCCGCAATGGCAACAGCTTTCTGTCGGCCGGTGCAGATGGAACCTTCCGGGTTTATAGCGCAGACGGCGAATTCCTCATGCTGGGAGAGCGCAAGGGCGGTACCATGACCACGGTGAAGAGCTTTTTTGCTCCGCCGGAGCAGAAAGGGAACTGAACGATGGGTGTGCAGGCAAGTGTGGTTGCACTGGGGTATTTTGACGGAGTGCATCGGGGACATCAGGCGCTGCTGAACCGAGCGGTGCAGCGGGCGAAGGAGGAAGGTGCCGTTCCAACGGCGTTTACCTTTGATGTCCACCCGGCCTCACAGATTTTGGGGCGTCAGATCCCGCAGCTTTCCACTCCCGCCGACCGCGAGGGACTCATGCGCCGGTGCTGCGGCATTGCGGATGTGCATGTGGGTTGTTTTCGGGCGATGATGCGGATGCCGTGGCGCAGCTTTGTCACCGACTATCTGGTGGGGGAGCTGGGAGCGGTCCGAGTGGTGGCCGGTCACGATTTTCACTTTGGTTATCGTGGCGAAGGCAACCCGCAGCGACTGCGGGATTTGTGCCGTGAAATCGGCATCGGCTGCGACATTATCCCGAAAGTGGAACTGGACGGCATTCCCGTGTCCTCCACATAT
>JARIAU010000007.1 GCA_029257695.1 Oscillospiraceae bacterium | reverse complement strand
CTAGCAAAGACGTATGGTTAGTTGGAAATCTGTGGCATTTTTTTTTGTAATGCTACCAGGTGACAATAAAGGCCATGGCATTTGTGGTGACTGGCAACCCAGTGTCCAGGGCATCTTTGAAAGGCCTTCAAGGAATTTGTGAGGGAGGGCACGTTTCCCTCCCTCTGTGCCGAGAGCAAGGGGTTGTAGCTGAGATGCTGGTGTGTCCTGGAGGCCTCTTGAGCGGAGGGGCTGGGGTTTGGCGGGCAAGGGCGCCGGAAATCCTTCTTTTACTCGCCCTGCCTGCCGGAAGGACAAGTGCGGGAAAGAAACCATGCTTCGTCGTTTTGCGTCTCGGAAGGACCAAGCGGAGGGGGGAAAAGAAAGCAAGAAACGGACTGGCTCGGTTCCAAAGGGCGTTTGGAATCAAAAGATTGTAGTATTTTCCCTTTACACCCACTAAATGTGGTGTTCCGAAAAAAATGTGAAAAAAACCGCTGTTTTTCATTGACACAGCGGGAAAAGTTTACTATAATAACCCTTGCATTTTTATGCGTAAGGGTGCATTGCGCCCATTCCGCCCACAACTGCGGTCGGCTGACCTGTCAGTCGGCTTGTTGAGTTCGCCTTTCCGGCTTTACTCCCCCGGTTGGGCGCCCTATTTGTGATTTGGAGGTGTAACCACTATGACGAAACGTACCTATCAGCCCAAGAAGCTCCATCGCTCCAGAGTTCATGGCTTCCGTGCCAGAATGCAGACCAGCAACGGCCGTAAGGTTCTCGCCCGTCGCCGTGCCAAGGGCCGCGCTAAGCTGAGCGCCTGATGCGCTCTCTGGAACGAGAAATAGTGTGAATTTGCAGGGTGGATGATGCTTTTATCGTCCACCCTTGCGGAGCATATGCAGCTTTTTGGCTGCATTCCGTGTTTGATGGAAAGGAATCGGTCTGAGCAGATGAAATACACCGTCTCTCTGAAACTGAATCATGTGTTCCAGCGGCTGTACCGAAAGGGCCAGCGCTCCGCTCTGCCTACCCTTGCCCTCTACACCCGTCCCAACGGGCGTGGGGAAAACCGTCTCGGGCTGACCACCGGAACCAAATTGGGTCATGCGGTGGTGCGGAACAAGCTGCGGCGGAGGCTGCGTGCCATCTACCGCACCCACGAGGCGCAATTCCGCTGCGGCTACGACATCGTCGTGGTCTGCCGGGGTGCCGCCGTGGACGCCAAGTACCGCCGGCTGGAGAAGGACTTTCTGCGCCTGATGAAACGCAACGGCTTGCTGCTGGATTCGGGTGAGGACAAGCAATGAAGCGCATTCTCCTGTTTCTCATTGGATTTTACCGGAAGCATATCTCCCCGAATACACCGCCGTCCTGTCGATTCATCCCCACATGTTCGGAGTATGCCTATTTGGCAGTGGAACGGTTCGGCCCGGCGAGGGGCGCTCTCTTGGCGGCGAAACGCCTTGCCAAGTGCCAGCCCTTTCATCGGCAGAAAACCATCGAATATGACCCGGTGCCGGAGATTGTACCCCCATCCATACGGAGGAGAAAAACAAAATGACTACAATTTTACAGGGAATCGGCTGGTTCCTGTTCAAGGTCTACGAATTTTTCGAGAACCTTGGCGCCCCCGGTGCATACGCACTGGCTCTGGTGGTGTTCACCGTCCTGGTGAAGACCGTCCTCTACCCCCTTAGCTATATGGGCAAGAAGAGCATGATGCGTACCACGGCCCTGCAGGGCCGTATGCGCCGCCTGGAAGCCCAGTATGGCAAGAATCGCCAGAAGTATCAGGAGGAAGTGGCCAAGCTCTATGCGGAGGAAAACATCAATCCCATGAGCGGCTGCCTCTGGTCCCTGCTGCCTCTGCCCATCCTGATGGGTCTTTACTCCATCATCCGCCGCCCCATGCTGTATATGCTGCGCATCCCCGCCGATGCGGTGCAGAAGGCACTGGAGGCCGCCGGAAGTGCCATCAACACCCGTTCCGCTTATGCGGAGATCGAGCTGGCCGGTAAGCTGGCCAACGCCGATGTGTTCAACAAGGTGTCCGCTGCCATCCCCGAGTATGCCGACCGTCTGCAGCCCATCAACTTCAACCTGTTTGGCATTGACTTGGGTCATACCCCCAAGCTGGCCTTCTGGAAGAGCTTTGATGAGCTGGGTGTCTGGTGCGCCATCGGTCTGTTCCTGATCCCCCTGGTGGTGACCGCCTTCAACTTCCTGTACACCCGTTACAGCATGAAGTCCAACCAGGCCCTCACCAATCCGGAAACCGTCAAGAAGAACAAGAAGGAAGTGGGCGCCAGCTCCACCGAGCGTTCCAGCAACATGATGATGTGGATGATGCCCCTCATGTATCTGTGGTTCGGTTACTCCATGCCCGCCGGTATGTGTATCTACATGCTGGTGAACGCTTTGGTCCAGATGGGTCAGGATGCCCTGTCCGTCCGCCTGATGCGTAAGAGCTTTCAGGAAATGATGGCCGAGCAGGAGCGCAAGGAGCAGGAGGCCAAGGAAAAGCAGGCCGCCCATAAGGCAGAAATCGCCGCCCGCCGTGCAGCGGAGCAGGCCGAAGCCAAGAACAGCAAGGGCAAGAAGGGCAAAAAGAAGCCCGCCAGAAAGCCTGCCAACACCAACGGCCGCATCGGCATCCGTGCCTATGCACTGGGCCGTGACTACGATCCCGACCGCTACGGCGGCGTGACCGCATACCACGATCCCCAGGAGCTGATCGACGAGCAGGCCGTGGAGGAAGCCCTCAAGTCCAAGCGCCGCCGCAAGGCGGATGCCGTGGAGAAGGCCTTGGCCGAAGCCGAGGAGCAGGGCGATCTGGACAGCGTGATCGCACTGGAAGAGCAGCAGGCTGCGCTGGAGGCTGCCGAAGAGGAAGCCGCCGAAGCCGAGGCCCTTGTGGAAACGGTCGCAGAGGAGACCGAAGCGGCTGACCTGAATGAGAAGGACGCCGAAGAGGAGTCCGAGAAGCCGACGGAGAATGCTTGATCGGAAAGGATAACTCGATTATCATGGAAAAGTACATTGAAGTGACCGGACGCAGCGAAGAAGCTGCCGTCGCCGCCGGTCTGGCCCAGCTGGGTCTGGAGCGGGACGATGTGTCCGTGGAAGTGCTGGAGCGTGCAAAGACCGGCTTTCTGGGCATCGGCAGCTGCCCTGCCCGTGTGAAGCTGACCTATCAGGCCCCCGATGAGGTGGTGGAGGAGATCCCCGCCGCCCCCGTGGTGAAGGAAGCACCGCAGGCGGAAGCCGAAGCGGCCGCCGTCGTTGAGGAAGCCCCGGTGGAGGAGACTGCCCCTGTGGCAGCGGCTCCCGTGGCCGTCTCCGGCGAAAAGGCGCAGCAGATCGAGGCCTTCCTGGTGGGTCTGATGGAGCATCTGGACAACGATGCCCGCCCCGTGCTCACCATGGGTGAGGACGGCAGCTACCATGTGGAGCTGGTGGGCAGTGACTTGGGTGCGCTGATCGGCCGCCGGGGCGAGACCCTGGATGCCATCCAGCAGCTGACCAATTATTCCATCAACCGCGGCCAGAGCAAGCGGGTCCGCATCCATCTGGACGCAGAGAACTACCGTGCCAAGCGGGAGGAGACGCTGGAGCGTCTGGCCCGTAAGACGGCAGCCAAGGCGGTCAAGTATCGCCGGAATATGACGCTGGAGCCCATGAACGCCTATGAGCGCCA
Organism: Oscillospiraceae bacterium; assembly: GCA_029257695.1. Taxonomy (GTDB): domain Bacteria; phylum Bacillota; class Clostridia; order Oscillospirales; family Oscillospiraceae; genus UMGS1766. Next base: position 614 of record JARIAU010000007.1, on the reverse strand, counting down.
TGTGATCCATGCCGCTCTGCAGGAAGTGGAGGGTGTCACCACCTATTCCACCGGCACCGAGCCCAACCGCCGTGTGGTGGTGGCTTGCGAGCGCTAAGCATAGAACAAGAGAAGAGTGTCATCAACCCCGTCCCGAACGCAAGTTCGGGGCGGGGTTTGTTTTTTGGGGGTGCGAATACCCCCGGTTCGACCGAAGGAGAACGCGTGTTTGCAGCAGAAGAATGTCCGAAGAGGGCGGCAGGGATTCTCCGCCCTTCGGAGTGAGTAGAGCGAGCCAAAGCATTGCTCCGTTCGTCTTTCCTGTCCTTTGGAGCAAGCAGAGCGAGCCAGAGCATCGTTTCGTTCACCTTCCCTGCCCTTCGGAGCAAGCAGAGCATTGTTCCGGTTGTCTTTCCTGTTCTTTCGAGCGAGCAGAGCATCCTTTGCAAGGCCGTCCTCCGAGCAATCCCCCCAAAAAACCTCCGGTGGGTGCCTGCATCGGGGGGGCGTCGCTCCAAAGGACAAAACGGAGGTGCCGAAGAGGAAAGAACAGGCAGATAAGGGAGCCTCCGTTCCCGAGGGCAGATGGTGGATCTTCCGGCGGACCGGCTGGAACAGCACAGGAGACCCGCAAG
>JARIAU010000001.1 GCA_029257695.1 Oscillospiraceae bacterium | reverse complement strand
ATAGCAAATATACAGAAAAAGCCGCCATTGTACCACAGAAAGCCAGTCTTCCATCCCGAATATTCAGCAGAGTGCTGGTCAGCAATATAAGTCCCAGCAGCAGAACAATCAAAAACGGAATACTGTCTGCCAGTGTCAGGAAGAAGCCCTGCTCGAGATGAAAGCCGGGAGATGCTCCGCCGACTGTATAGCTGGACCGTGCCATGAGTAGGCAGAGAAAGACGAGCGGCGGCAGAATGAAATCCGTTTTCTTCCGGTCCTTTCGATCCCTGAACACGGCCAGCGTACAGAAAGAAAGTGCTATCGAATCCGCCAGAATGGATAGAACATAAAGAAACGCATCCTGCATGGACATTACCAAAGTGCGGACTGATATTTATTACCCACCGGCAACTTTTCCGCACATCCTTTCAGTGTGATTTCTTTTGCTGCTTTATCGATTCGATCAATATAGGCGGTGTTGACCAGAATACTTTTGTGACACTGCACTACCTTCGGGGCATCAATCAGCTGCAGCAACCGGGACAGCGTATAGCCTGAAATAACATCTTCTTTCATCCAGGAACGGGTATTCTGCGTATGGATCGTGAGTTTTTTTCCAAAGGCCTCCACATATACGATTTCGGCGATTGGATAGTCCAGAATAAACTGTTTTTGCTCGATCTGAATGTGTTTTGCGTCCTGACGCAGATGAGTGGACAGCCCCAGTGCATCACAAAATACGGTGCGAAATTCTGCTTCGGTATAAGGCTTGACCAAAAATCCGTAGCACTTTACATCCCGGTAAGCCGACAGTTCTTCCCCAGCCAAGGCACTTTCAAAAATAATTGGAGTGTATTTATATTCCGGCAGACTGCGCAGCTGGGTAGCAAGACTGGTTCCCTTGTAGTCTTCTAATTGAATGTCCAGGATAAACAGATCCACTTTTTTCTTTTGCGCAAGGATATAAGCTGCACCGGCTTCTTTGCATGTCACAAGTTCTAACGAGGAATCTATATTCTTGACATATTGTCTGATGTTTGTGACAGCAGCTTGGTTATCTTCTACGAGCAAAATTTTAGACACTATATCACTCCCGTCTGCTTTTATTCGATGTCGTAACTATTTTAATCGTTGTCAGCAATGCCGTTGTGCAGAAACAGCAACCAACGAGGATCACGATTAAAAATCGAAACACCGAATACTTTGCTTCTCGATATTATATCATACCCAGTTGAATTTGCTAATAATTTTTCTTGAGAATCGTGTGCTTTTTGCCTTGAATAGAGAGGGGCAAAGTGTCTTTTGACCGCATGAGACAGAGTTTTTCATCATGCTCCGTTTCCGGAAAAAGCAAAAATCAAGGGCAATCCCGAAGGATCACCCTTGATCAATCGTTGCATGAAAAGCCGCTAAGCGTGACAACTTCCATGGTTTAGGTCAGGCGCGCTAAATGTGCAAAGTGACCACCGGCGCAGCGACAGGCAGTTCTTGATATAGGATTACTGCATTTGATAGCATCCGTCAGCGGAACAAACGATGTCCGCTGCGTAAAATGCCTCGCTGGCACGGCACAAATATTCCGGATCCTTGGTGCCTGCGGTTTCAACACAGGCATGCATTGCCAGCTGGGGAAGTCCCACATCCATCATCGGGATGCTGACTTGAGCGCTGAGCAGATTGCCCAGCGTGCTTCCGCCGGGCATATCGGCACGATTGGTAAACACCTGAACAGGCACATTCACCTTTTGACACAGCTGCATGAACATGGAGCCGGTCAGAGCGGTGGTGGTATATTTTTGGCTGGCGTTGTACTTCAGTACGATGCCGCCATTGACCTTGACCGGGGAGACTGGGTCAGACTTGTCTGCATAATTGGGATGGATTGCATGAGCGTTGTCGGCGCTCATCAACAAGCTGTTGGCCAAAGAGGCAAAGTGCTGTTCCGTCGTCTGTCCATAGATGGATTCCACACGAGCCATCACATCGGGGAGGAAGGTGCTGACAGCGCCTTGACGGGTTCCGCTGCCCACTTCTTCGTTGTCAAACATGCACCATACATTGGCTGTGTGTGCGGCGGGAGATGCGTGGAGGAAACCGATGAGTGTGCCCCAGGCACATTCCAGATCGTCCAGACGAGGAGAGCAGATCAGTTCCTGCTCGGCACCCAGAAGTACGGCGTTTTGTCTGGGACACAAAGTGAGATCGGCCCCGAGAATATCCTCGACAGACACACGGAGCTCTTTGGCGAGCAGTTCTTTCAGATTGCTACCATCGTTGCCGAGAATTGGCTGCATATCTCGCTTGGGATTAAGCTCTCGGTTCGAGTTGGTGGTGCGATCCATGTGAATGGCAAGGCTGGGAATGACCAAAAGATCCTGATCGAGGTAGACCAGACGGGAAGTAAGCCCAGAGGCCTCACGGACCAGCACACGACCGGCCAAAGTCAAAGGACGGTCCATCCAGCTGGCGGCAATCATTCCGCCGTATCCCTCGACCCAGACACGAGAGAGTCCGCTGGCATTTTGATCCGGCTTGGACTCCAGTTTGACACGGTAGGAAGGACTATCGCTGTGAGAAGCGGTCATACGCCAGCCGTTCAGCTGCTCCAAGGGAGTGCGAAACGCAATGATACTGCTCTGATTTCGAGTGGTGTAGTATGATTTGCCGGGTTCCAATGTCCAAACGGCACATTCTTCCAATGCGGTAAACCCAGCTTCGTCCAAACGGGCCGCTGCACTTTGGACCGAGTGGAAGGGGCTATGGCTGTGATCCAAAAATGCCATCAAATCATGCAAAGGGTGATTCATATAAAAACCTCCTGTTCGGGGCAAAAACCGAATATATTTTGTTTCATTATAATACTGATTCTGAACGCTGACAAGCGTAATAACCGAGTGAATGGAGAAAAGGCTAGAAAACCATACGAACAGTATAGAAAAAATACTTCTAATTGTACTGGCAGTTACTTCAAAAGCGGTGCCCCCCAATGATATAATGAATGAAACAGAACGGAGGGGATGCCGAATGGAATTGAATTTTTCAAAGAATGTCAAAGCGTTGCGAAAGCAGCAGAGCATGACACAGGAACAGTTGGCGGAAGCCATGGGTGTGACGGTGGGAGCAATCTATAAATGGGAGCAAGGATTGTCAACACCGGATATCCGCATTCTTATGGAATTGGCCAGCTTTTTTCATGTTTCCGTAGACGCTTTGGTGGGATATGAGATCCCGGAGAGCGACAAACAGCGTGTTCTACAGGAGCTGAAGCAAATCAAAGAGCGAAAAGAGTACCGTCAGAATTGGAACAGAGTGGACGGATGGATTCGGCGCTATCCCAATGACTTTGACATCGTATACCATAGTGGGGTGCTCTACCATTTGGCAGGAATCGAAACCGAACAGCAGGCATATCTCTCCCGTGGGATTGAGCTGATGACAAGGGCTTGTCAGCTGATTGCTCAAAATACCGATCCGAAGATCAGCAAAACATATATTTACCGAGATATGGCCATTGCACACCTTTTGATGGGGCATTCCCAAGAAGGGATCCGAATTCTGCAGGAACAAAATCCATGTGGGGTGAACAATGATCTGATAGGGCAGGAGCTTGCGACAATACCGGAGCGACGGGAAGAAGCGTGGCCGTACTTGTCCCTGTCTTTGCTGCAAGTGACATCCAATCTGCTTCGCTCTGTGATTGGTTATGTCAATCTGTTTTTTGCACAGGAGGATTATCGTTCTGCCATCGAGATCATGCAGTGGATGATTGCCTATCTGGATGGACTGCGGGAAGAAGGCCGGCCAAGCTATCTGGACAAGGATCAGGTGTTCCTGTTGGCTTTGTGCGGTGCAGTATATGGAACCATCGAACAAAGGGAAGAAGCAAAGGCATGTCTGCGGCGAGCGAGAGACATGGCACGGAACTTTGATGCGGAGCCCGATTACTCCAGCCGCAACATTCGCTATTGCAAGGAAATAGAACCACGGGTGGCGTATGACAACATCGGACAAACTGCCATGAGCAGCATCGAGCAAGTGCTGCGAGAAGGTATATCCACCGAAGAGGAACAAATCCTTGTTTTGTGGGAGGAGATCTGTCATGAAGCGTGAATTGCGGAAAGAATACACGGCACCGTTCTATCGAGGGAATCGCAGACGGTTTGCGGTGGTGTTTTTGGTGACTATGCTGACGGTTTCTTTGAATCTGGCCATCACTTGGATTATGCAGCAAATTCTGGATGCAGTCTCCGGAACACCGGGAGCGCAGCCACTTCCTGTGTTGGGGGGTATGACGGCGGGCATCATTGGTCTGCTTGTGCTGTTGAAGCAAATCACCTATTGGACAGAACCTCGTTTTTTGCAGCGAGCGATGCTGCAATTTAAGGAGCATGTCATTCAAAAATTGACACAGAAAAGCCTTTCTTCCTTCCGACAGGTACAGACATCGGAATATTTGTCCCGTCTTTCCAATGATCTGAACACGATTGAGAGCGATTATTTGAATGCCCAGTTTACGATTGCCAGTTATGTGGTGGAGTTTGTGGGAGCCCTTGGACTGATGCTGTATTATAATCCGGTCATGACAGTGATTGCGCTTGCTTTTTGTGTCCTGCCCCTGCTTGCGGCGGTTGCGACGGGGACGAAGATGGAGACGGTAGAAAAGCAGGTGTCCAAGGGGAATGCGGGGTTTTTGGAGGTCCTTCAGGATGTTCTCAACGGGTTTCCGGTGATCAAATGCTTCAAGGCCGAGGCTGAAATGGCACAGCTTCTCGGCGAGAGCAGCCGGAAGGTGGAGGAAATCAAATGCCGAAAACGCAAGCTGCATATCCGATTATACCTAATGGGAGCGGTGGCTGGAGTGACAGCCCAGTTAGGGACCTTCCTTGTGGGTGGTGTGCTGCATACCTCTGGCTATCCCATTACTCCGGGAGAATTGATTGCATTTATGGATTTGACCGGATTGTTTATTGGTTCCATCCGGGAGCTGCCTGCTTTGCTTGGCAAACGGAAGGCGGCGCTGGCCTTGGTGGATCAGTTGGCTTCCTCTTTGCAGGAGGAGATTCCGGAAGAAGGAGGCAATCTTCCTGCAACGGTGGAACGGGGCATTGTGGTGTCCGATCTGCGGTTTGCCTATGAGCCGGAACACCCAGTGTTGAAGCAGATCAGCTGCAAATTTGAGGCAGGGAAGAGCTATGCAGTCGTTGGTGCATCTGGCAGTGGAAAATCCACGCTGCTGCATTTGCTGATGGGGAGAGGAGCCTATGAAGGGCATATTCTCTATGATGACCAAGAACTTTCCTCCATCTGCAGCGAATCGCTCTATGAAGTTGTTTCCATGATTCAGCAAGATGTGTTTGTGTTCAATGCCACTATTCTGGAAAATCTGACGATGTTTCAAGCGTTTTCAGAGGAACAGGTGGAGCGGGCAATTCAACTGTCCGGCTTAGATGCTGTGCTTCAGAAGAAAGGGGCGGACTATCTTTGCGGCGAAGGGGGCTGCAATCTGTCTGGCGGCGAAAAGCAGAGAATTTCGATTGCCCGAAGCCTGCTCCGTAATGCGAAGGTACTGCTGGCGGATGAAGTTACTGCCGCCTTGGATGCAGAAACGGCCTATCAGGTCAATGATGCGATTTTGAATTTGGAAGGGTGGACACGAATTGTCGTGACCCATGCGTTGGATGCTTCACTGCTTCGCCGATATGATGCGATCCTGACCATGCGGAATGGAGAGATTATGGAATCTGGCTCGTTTGAAGCATTGATGGAACGGAAAGGCTACTTCTATTCGCTTTTTACGGTTTCACAGTGAAAGGAACATTCCAAACAAATCAAAACGAAAAAAGCGCAGGCATTTTGCCTGCGCTTTTCTTGTGATATAGGGATGCAAACGCATCATGTTGTTCCCTGTGGGACTTACTCTGTGGAAACGACCAAAGGAACCAATGCACCTTGCTTTACATCGACCAGTCCGCGGTCGGTTAGCTTCAGTGCTGGGCTGACCGGAAGGCCAAGTGTGCCGAGGGACATAATGGGATTTGGATGGTGGTATCCCAAGGCCACCAGAGAGTTCCGGATCTTGCATAGCTTGCTTCCAATTTCTTCTACGGAACCGTCTGACAAGATACCGCACACGGGGAGAGCCAGTTCCTCCAGAATGGTCCCGTTTTGTGCGGTCACGAAGCCGCCTTGCATCGCATTGATGCGTTGAACGGCCAGCATCATGTCCGCTTCGTTGTCTCCGGCCACAAAGAGGTTGTGGTGGTCGTGGAAGTAGGTGGTTGCAGCGGTTCCGTGATGGTGACAGGCGCCGGTCAGGAAACCGTAGCCGATGTTGCCGTACTTTCCATGGCGTTCCAAGACCATGGCCAGCAGACAGCCACTGTTTTTCCAATCAATCCTTCCATTGCGGACCGGCATGGAAACCTGTATTTCCCGGGTCTGGGTGCGATCGGGAAGAACTTCGATTGCCCGCACCGTCACGGACGAGGGGTTCCCGGAGGCAAAGCGTGACACCGGCAGCTCGAAAAGATCCGGTGTGATTTCCGGCAGCTGAACACTGTGATAAAAGTCCTCTGGGAAATGATCTGCGGTGTGGGGCAGCAGAGGAGTCATTCGGTCAAAAATCATCCGGCCTTGCTTGAATACCAGTTTCGGCTGAAGCTGACGGGGGTCGTCCACCAGAAAGAAATCTGCCAAGCGGCCGGGAGCAATGACACCACGGTCATACAAATGCATCCGGCGGCTGGGGGTAAAGCTGGCGCAATAGAGTGCCTGTTCCAGAGGAAATCCGGCCGCAATGGCTTTTTCCACCACACGGTTGAGCTGGCCCTCGCTCCATAAGGTGTCGGCCATGGTGTCGTCGGTGACGAAGGCGCAGTATTCATAGAGCTGATGCGCTTGGATGTAATCCAACACCTCCGGTTTGAGCATTTTGTCCTGAATTTCCACAAACATACCGTTTTCAAACCGCTGTTTGATTTCTTCCAAGGTATGCTCGGTGTGATCGCCGTCGATGCCCAAATAGAGGAATTTGGCCAAATCCAAACCAACCAGAGAAGGGCAGTGGCCTTCGATGACATACCCGGGGTGCTCCTGCCTGAGATAATCCAGAAATTTGGTGATTTCCAGGTGGTTTTCCTGAATGATCTGCCGATAATTCATGATTTCTCCCACGCAGACTACATCTTTTTCCTCCAACAGATGCTTCATGGCATCACAGTCAATGATACCGCCTGTCGTTTCCAAACTGGCATTGGTGGAGGGGACGCTGCTGGGAATGCCATAGTAAATGTCGATTGGTGCGCCTTCTCCGGCCTGAATCATCTCTAAAATACCGTGTATTCCACGCACATTGGCCATTTCGTGCGGTTCCGATACAATGGTGGTGACGCCGCAGCTTGCCACAAACCGCCCGAAGGGACCGGGAGTCATCATGGAGCTTTCGATATGCATATGGATGTCAACGAAACCGGGGATCAGATAGGCGCCTTCAGCATCCACGATGTTCTCCGCACGCAGTGGTGCCTGTTTTTCCCGGTCAATGTAGTAGACCTTATCCTCTCGGACATAAACATCCCCGGGGAGAAACTCCTTGAGATAGGAATTAAATACAAGGGCGTTTCGAATCAAGAGCGATACTGTTTCCATAATCAGCCACTCCTTTCGATTTAAAGAATGGTGACGAAGTACAGCACACAGACAGCGACCAGCACATACATGACCGGAGAGATCTCCTTGCGCTTGCCGGCAAACAGTTTCAGCAGAAGATAGACCGGAAGTGCGGTGCAGATGCCATTTGCAATGTTGTTGGCAAAGATGGTGAAGGTCACGCAGACAAAGGCGGGGAATGCCTCGGTAAAATCGTCAAACTTGATATTGCGCATACCGCTGAGCATATTGATGCCGATGAAGATCAGCACAGGAGCCGTGGCCGCAGAAGGGATCATCAGGGCCACCGGTGCAAAGAACAGGGAGAGAGCAAAGAACAAGCTGGTGAAAATAACGGTAAGCCCGGTTTTGCCACCGGCCTCCACACCGGCAGAGGACTCCAGATAGGTGGTCATGCTGGGCATACCGAACAGAGCACCGAAGCTGGTGGCAATGGCATCCACTTGGAAACAGCGGTCAATGCCGGGCAGATTTCCGTTTTCATCCAGATATCCGGCCTTGGCACCCACGCCGAGGACAGTGCCGAAGGTGGAAAAGAAATCCGGCACAAACAGAGCAATCAGGAAGGGGATATAGGCAAAATTCAGTGCGCCCAAGAAATCCACATCAAGGAACCGCGATCCAATGTTGGCGGGCATGGAGAATAGATGCTCCGGCATGGTGGTTACACCAAAGGGAATGCCGATGACGGTTGTCAGCAGAATGGTCAGAATCATACCGCCGGGTACTTTCCGCACTTTCATAAAGAGCAGAATGAGAAAACCAATGGCACAGACGATGACAGAGGGAGTGGTGAGATCACCGAAGCCAAGTGTATTTTTCTTCGCGTTTGCGACGATCAAACCACAGCCCTTTGCGCCAAGCAGAGCGATGAACAGACCAATGCCCGCCGTGACGGCGTGCTTGAGGCTGATTGGGATGACACGCACTACGGCTTCCCGCAGACCCAGGAACGAAATTAAAATGAACAGAACACCGCTCCAGAAGATAACACCGGCAGTGATGGGAGCGGAAATGCCCTCATTTGCAATCATGGAGGAAACGATGCCCACGCTGCCCAGACCGGGAGCCAGAGCAAAGGGGCGATTGGTGTACAGTGCCATGGCACAGCTGGTGAGAATGATCAGCATGACCATAATCGTCATGGTGACATGCTTGTCCAGACCGGCGCCGGCGAGCATATTTGGTACGGTTGCCAGTACATAAGCCATCGTGACAAAGGTGGTCAGACCGGCAAGACACTCCGTTTTGACCGAGGTCCTATACTTGGATAGGTTGAACTGTTTTTCTAAAAATGAATGCATGATGAAACTCCTTTTCTCCTCGTTTTGTGGTTGCGTTCCAACGAGGAACATTGTATGATACGAGGGAAAGAATGTCCAATGACTGTTATTTATAAAAACTATGCTCAGAGTGCATAGTTTTAAAGGAGGATAGCGGTGTGAATTTGCAGGAGCTAAACTATGTGCTTTGCATTGCCAAGCACCAGAACTTGACGAAAGCGGCACGGGAGCTCTATATTTCCCAGCCGACGCTCAGTAAATTCCTGCAAAAATTAGAGCGGGAGATGGATGGAAAACTGTTCAGCCGTATTGGAAATCGATTTGTGCCCACACATCTGGGACGGCGGTATCTGGAGTATGCCCGGAGAATGCTGGAAGTGCATCAGGACTGGGAGCGGGAACGGCTGGATCTGAATGCGTGCCAAGAGGGAGAGCTTAATGTTGCATTTCCGTTGATGCGGAGCTCTTGTATGATACCCCGGATTTTGCCTCGTTTTCATGCGCAGTATCCGGGCATTCGGGTCAACCTGCGAGAAGAAACCTATGCCATTCAGGAGCGGCTGCTGCTGGATGATGAACTGGATTTTGCGGTGTTCAATGAGGGGAATCCACATCCGAAGCTGGAATACGAAGCGCTGGAAACAGAAGAAATTTTGTTGATGCTCCCGCCGGGCCATCCACGGGCCTCCAAAGCGGTCGCTCGGGATGGATTTGCCTATCCGTGGATGGATCTGCGGTATTTGGCGGAGGAGCCATTTCTGCTGCATTTTCCGGAACAGACTACGGGCCAAATTGCCCGGCAGCTGTTTCAATTTTATGAAATCAATCCGCCGGTCCCGTTCTGCACCAGAAATACACAGGCCTGTATTTTGCTTTGTCAGCAGGGAATGGGAGCCGCCTTTGTTCCGGAAGGCTATGTGCGGGGGATGCACTTTGATGCACCGCCGCTTTGCTTTTCAGTGGGAGAGTCCGGCACCTTTAGCCCACTGACCATCGCCTATCGAAAGGGTGTGTACCTGCCTGGGTATGCCCGAGAATTCATCCGGATTGCCAAAGAAACCAGATGAGAAAAAGCCCGATTTCCATATTGGAAATCGGGCTTTTTGGAAATGCGAGAACAAATAAAAGAATGAACGACATAAAAAGGGCAGGTAACATCATAAAGATGGATTTATGTTATGAACCACAGGATTCGGAGTGGATCAGATATTCCTATGTACAGTAAGAAGGCAAAGGCTCTATTTCAACGACAGGCGGTCACAAAAAACAGGGGGGAGCGACGGAAACGGGGGACGATTCTTTCCTTCAGGATTCGATTTGTACTGACAAATAAAAAAAGATGGAATCACCCGATGAAATACAGATGATTTCAACAAAAAACAAGAATTATGTCAAGTGAAATGAGTCGAAAAGACGCTGAAATCAGTGCCGACAAGAGGGTTGAAGGGTAAAACGGGTGGTTTCATATTATGCATTTTTATTGACAATAAGTTACAACAAATATATAATAAAAAGTATTGAAAAAATCGATAGGATGTAAAGTCTGAAACCCAACCGTTTACGACAAAGGGAGTGCATGCGTCTGTAAGTGTGCGGTCTTGCCTCGTCGTAAATGATCCGGAACGGTGCCGTGATCTTGCAGAGATCCGGGCGGTCTGGACACAGACATAAGACTGGAGAATCAGAAGAATGGAACTATTGAACCTCATAGAAATTTTGAACACTTCTATGACGATCTTGTTTGCAATCCTCTATTTTTACCAAGGGGTCTATGTGGTGATCGGTTTGGTCCGGCGCCGCTGGGAAGATCGTCACCAGCCTAGTCAGCTTCACCGCTTTGCTGCCATTGTGGCCGCTCGAAACGAGGAAAATGTGATAGCGGAGTTGTTGGAGAATCTGAGGAATCAGAATTACCCACAAGAACTGCTAGACTTGTATGTCGTGGCAGACAACTGTACGGATCGGACCGCCGAGGTGGCCCGCAGAGCCGGCGCTTTTGTTTACGAGCGTTTCGACGAGATTCATAAGGGAAAAGGATACGCAATGGATTACCTTTTCCGCAGATTGAAGGATGAAGGAAAGAACGACTACGAAGGATATTTTGTGTTTGATGCAGATAACCTGGTCGATCCTAATTTTGTCCGTGAAATGAACCGCACCTTCGATCAGGGCTATGATGCACTGACCAGCTACCGTAACTCCAAGAACTTCGGTGCCAACTGGATTTCTTCCGGTTATTCGATCTGGTTCCTGCGTGAGGCCCGGTTCCTGAACTTCCCCCGTATGCTGCTGGGAACAAATTGCCATGTGTCCGGTACGGGCTTCCTTGTTTCCGCTAAGGTGATCGAGGAAAATGATGGCTGGCCGTTCCATTTGTTGACGGAGGACATCCAGTTCTCGGTGGACAGTGCCATTCAGGGCCGTCGCATTGGTTACTGTGACAAAGCGGTCATTTATGATGAGCAGCCGATTACCTTCCGTCAGTCTTGGGATCAGCGTCTGCGTTGGTCCAAGGGATTTTATCAGGTGGATCGGGAGTATACGGTGCCTTTGCTGAAGGGTTGTTTCCGTAAGGGGCGGCTGGGCAGCTCCTGTTATGACATGTTTATTACGATTGCCCCCGGTATGCTCCTCACCGTTGCTATGATCCTGATCAATACGATTTTGTTGGTGGGATTCCTGGTGCAGCCGTCTTATATTTCACAGGAAGTGATCGGTCGATTGGCGGTTCTGATTCTGTCTGCATTCGCCAGTTTCTATGTGATTTTCTTCCTGTATGGAATGATCACCGTGCTTTCAGAGTGGAGTCACATTGATGCCAAGCCAGTGCAAAAGCTGGGATATGTGTTTACCTTCCCCATTTTTATGTTTACATATATTCCGATTTCGATTGCTGCCTTGGTGCAGAAGGTGGAGTGGAAACCCATTCACCACACCGCAACCAAACGAGAAATTGATTTGGTTGCCGAGGATTCAGTTCCATAATTCAAACGCTGATTGAGAGGCTGTGCTGATATGCACAGCCTCTTTTTTGCTGTGGGGAAGGCATGGTTTGTTCGACTGAATAGAAGATACCATAGAAAAGCATCCGAAATGAATCGAATCAAGGGGAAAAGGAAAAATAAAACAAAGCGTCGACACCGCCTTTGCAGACGATGCCGACGCTTTCATCTAAAATTAGCGCTTTTGGCGCAAATCCATTGCAATCACCACACAGCAGATTGCAATGTGCAGCAGATAAGCGACCACAATGCTGATGCTGACACCGTTCATACCGAAGGCGGTAATGAAGGCGCGTGCAGTTGCAGAAGAAATCAGAAGAGAAACAAGGCTGGCTACCATACAGACCTTGAGCCGGCGCATGATGATCAGAATGCTGGTGCAAAGCCAACTGACCACATAGAGCGAGGTGCAGCAAATAATGCCATACATCAGAGAGGTGTAAGGAACAAATTTTGCACCAAAAAGAAGGCCCACAGCAAATTTGCCCAGAAGCAGAACACCGAGGAAGGTGAAAACGGTCAGACCCAATAGGATCAGCAGATTGTTGCGGGTGCGCTGAAGGAATTTGCGGATGTTGCCCTTGTCATACAGATAGGATAGTTCGGTCAGCATGGGATTAAAGATGCTGGTTGCCATAATCTGTACAACCACAACAGGGGTGGCAATCGTGCCATAATAACCGAGAGCCTCTTTGCCCTGCATCCCTTCCAGAATCTGACGGGGAATGGTTGTGATTGCCGTAAAAGAAGCCGAGGCGATCACTGCGGGAAAGCAGGTGATCAACAAGGCAAGGATGGTTTTCTTATGGAACACAGGCTTGATGGACCCGAATGTCGCAGAACGCTTCATGTCGTAGAGGACCACCACTGCAATGCTGGACAGAGCCATCACCAGAATGGCGGTCAGTACATTTCCGGTCAGCGCAAGAGCGGCGGCAAAGGCAATTACCGAGACAATACCACGAATTCCATAGGAAATGCCGACATAGTCCATGCGGTAATTCTTCTGATCAATGGCGTGGAAGACATCACAGAAGGTCTCTGTCAACTTAAAGAGCATATACAGCATGATGCACAGGATGCTCTGGGCCGGATAACCCAGCACAACCACATACACGATGCAGAGGAGGACCGCAATGGAGGCCGTCACGCAGCGCAAGCCGACATAATCTCCGGTGGAGTACACATTTTTTGTATCCGAAATCTGATAGGTGTGAATGTTGTAGCAGGAAATCGCAAAAAAGATATTGGTTATGCTGATGGCCAGCTGAAGAAGGCCGGTGTTGCTGACTGCAATGTTGTCCGGAGACAGATGCACTACCAACAGGGAAGAGAGCAGCCATTGGCAGAAGCAGTAAAGAATGGTGCCAATGGTGTTGTAGAGTGCGTTCTGGGAAAGGCTTAGTTGTTTTTGATTGTCCATGAAATACCTCTCGGAAATAAATTCCGCATGATCGTGTGTGTGCCGTGTGGTAAGTAGGAAAGCATAGATTTAGGGGCTAAATCTATGCTTTCTTGGTTGCGATTAACCGCGTTCAATATCCTCGTGATCGAAGGGGCCGAAATCCAGCTTGTAAGGGTAGTGATTTTTGCGTTCGTCCTCCGGGGGCAGCTGCATATAATCACCGTAGCGTCTGGTCAGGCTTTCGTGGTTCTTATTGGGAACATTGACCATCAGGTATTCAAATTTTTTCTTCTGCAGCGGGAAAATCTCGGACATCTCCATAGCGTAAGCCATCGGAGTAGTGTCAAAGAAACAGGAAATCAGCTTGGTCTCCCTGTCGTTGTATTTGGTGGCACTCTTCATGTAGCGCTTATTGATGAAGGCGTGGGAGATAGGCAGGATGTTGAGCATTGCATGAGCAAACACGCAAATGGCGGAAATCACCTTACGCTTCCACCCCTTGAAGAATAGAACGGGATGACCGAATTCCTTCAGGATTTTAATTTTGTGCCAGAAGAACACCGACCACAGCTGCCGTTTGCGGGCCCAGGGATCGTCAGCCACATTGTCATAGGCATACAGAGCCAGACCAATTCCCATATCCGCCACAGAAGCACAATCCTTAAAAATCTCCGGGAGGTCAAGGGTACCTTTGCGGTTGAACTCCATGTTAAAGAAGGGAAATCTGGGATCTTCGCTGATCTCAAGTACATTATACTTGTCGGAATAGTCCCGAATGGCGATTTCTTTGAATTTCTCATAATCCGGACGGAGCATGGCAATATCTACATCGTCATCCCAAGGGATAAAGCCACCATGGCGTTCCACGCCAATGGCGCAGCCAGAAAACATGAAATAGTTGATATCATTTTCTTCGCAGATTTTAATGAAATCCTCCATAATAATGCACTGGACGATTTGGAGTTTTCGCAATACTTCAGGCTCGTACTGTTCACCCATCATAGATTATCTCTCCATTACAACAAGATTGAAAGTATGTGTGCATGGTTCTGCACAAAGAGGAACCCCGTGCTTTATCGTGTGAGAGTGCAACGTTGCCTTGGCGGAAAGTGCTAAGAGCAGATCAGAAATGCACCCTTTAATTTTTCGCATACTTTATCTACATTGTACCATGATTAGAGGTTGTTTTCAATAGACTTTTCCGAGGGATTGGAATGGAATCAACGGAAACCGATAAAGATGTGCTGCATGGACTGCAAACAAGAACACGGAGTGTATCCATTGGGATACACTCCGTGCGAAGGTGAATGGTTGATGCTGCATCCGGATTCCACCGAATTCGGCTCGATTGACGGATATTAGGGCAAACTTGACCGGATAGGGCTTACATCAGCTTACGGAACAGATCCTTCAGATCCTCCACGGAGGTCTCCTTTGGGTTGCCGGGGCGGCAGGCATCGGCATAGGCAGATTCAGCCAAAAACTGCAGATCCTCCTCTTTAAGTGCATCCAGCTTGGTAGGAATGCCCACATCAATGCTCAGCTGACGCACTGCATTGATGGCGGCCTTGCGGTAAGTAGACTGATCCATGCCGGTGGTATCAATACCCATAGCTTCTGCAATGTGCTTAAATTTCTCGCCGGTCGTTTCGGCATTGTATTCCATCACAATGGGCAGCATCATGGCGCAGGCCACACCGTGAGGCGTGTCATAGACAGCACCAAGGGTGTGTGCCATGGAATGTGCGATGCCAAGACCCACATTGGAGAAGGCCATGCCGGTGACAAACTGGCCCAAGGCCATGCCCTCACGGCCCTCGTCTTCGTTTTGTACGGCCCCCCGCAGACTCTTGGAAATCAGACGGATTGCCTCCAAATTCAAACAGTCAGCCAACTCCCATGCGGCCTTGGTGGTGTAGCCCTCGATGGCGTGGGTCAGTGCATCCATGCCGGTGGCTGCGGTCAGGCTCTTAGGCATGGAGGACATCATATCGGGATCGACAATGGCAATGTCAGGAATATCATTGGTGTCAACACAGACAAATTTACGCTTGCGTTCCACATCGGTGATGACATAGTTGATGGTAGCTTCCGCTGCGGTACCGGCTGTGGTGGGAACTGCAATGGTAAAGACGGTGCGGTTCTTGGTGGGAGCAACTCCTTCCAGACTGCGTACATCAGCAAATTCAGGGTTGTTGATGATGATGCCGATGGCCTTTCCAGTATCCATGGAGGAACCGCCGCCAATGGCGATCATGTAATCTGCACCAGAGGCTTTGTAGGCGGCTACGCCGGACTGTACATTTTCGATGGTGGGGTTTGGCTTGATGTCGGAATAAAGTACATAATCCATTTGCGCTGCATCCAGCAGGTCGGTAACTTTCTTGGTGACGCCGAAGCGGATCAGGTCGGGGTCCGAAGCGATAAAAGCCTTGTGGAAGCCCTTTGCGGCAATCAAGCCGGGAATTTCCTGGATGGCACCCTTTCCGTGATAAGAAACGCCATTCAAAACGAAACGATTGACCATAATCAATACCTCCAATTAGTATTCTGTTTATGTGTCTGAATTTCGCTGTAGTTTTCATGCAGCGCACATGTTTATTTTATCACAATCTTGGAAAATGAAAAGAGGTTTCTCCAAGAAAAAGTCCCTTGAATCGAAGAGGGATTCAAGGGGAAGAGATGACGGTCAAAATAAATTAGCCTAATACATTTATTCTATTGCAGATAGAGTGTGTTTGTCAATTAAATGGCGAGAAAAAGAGAAAATTCTATATTGATTACAACTTTTTTGGCATCAGTTTTGTCATTTTGCGCATTGTATATGCGGGATTCAAATGCTATATTATAGACAGAAAGAGCAAGGTAAGTGCACTGAAAAAGCTCTGGGTCCGGAGTGCTTGGCCGATCGGGTCAGAGCACGAAGGATGGGACAATGGTGACAGCGCCGAGCGACTTCCGTTTGATATAGATGGCTTTGGAAAATGTTCTGGAGTGGAAAAGCAAACGATGGAGGAGTGCGGAAGCAAATTTCGGAAGCTGTAGGAATTGTCGGAATCTAATGGAAGCGAGGTTAATCAATGATCGAACCCAAACAGCATGAGAAATAACCCTCGACGGTATCGTGGTTAGATACAGGTCGGGGGTTATTTCGTGTTGGACCTGCGTGCATGCGAAAGAGGCAATACCTTGGTTCGGTCCGATAGAACGAAAAAAGAGCGCCAAAGCGCCCAACACCTTCATTATATAAGTAGGGTGCAAAAAAGTCAAACAAAAAGTTGAAGAAAGGATCGATTCTCTGTTCTGCACAGTTATTTATGTGTCAGTTTTGTTATAATGCGAATTGTAATAGGGGTTGGCCGATGCTATATTATAGACAGAAAGGGTGATACCAATGCACAGGTAAAACCTCTGGACCCGACATAAAGAGAGGGTCGGACATACGCCAATCAGATGCGGAATTCTTCCATGTGGCAGTTGGTAAGAACAGAAGAAAAAAGCAAATTGGAAGACAGACTTTGGTATAGCAGAAGTGAAGTTGGAATGGATTTCGGAAGGAACTGATGGCGGTGTCGGTATACTAAGAAAGGAAGGTTAACCAATGATTGAACCCAAGCATTTTGAGAAATAACCCCTGACGAAGCGAAGACAATGGATCGCAAGTCGGGGGTTATTTCTTTTCCTGTTTTGGCTCGTAGACCGATCGGAAACGGAAAAGGTGGACATGGAAATCGCTGCATTTGCCTTGAATAGAGTTTGTTAAGCACCTATGAAACAGCTGGGTGCTTTTGTTTTGGAAAAGCAAGGGCGGAAAAGGTTGTATTGCAGGAAGAAAACTGATAAAATACCCTGTGAATTTGATCGAACCATGGAAAGGATGGATGTTATGCTGGGTATCATCGGTGCAATGCAAGTTGAGGTGAATGCGCTGAAGGAGATCATGACAGAGCAGGAAGTGCGAGTCATCAGCGGCATGGAATATGTTAAGGGAACGATTGATGGACATACGGTGGTTGCTGTAGTCTGTGGCGAGGGCAAGGTGGCTTCTGCTATGTGTGCGCAGACCCTGATTTTGGAATATCGGGTGGATGGAGTGATCAACACTGGTGTGGCGGGTACGCTTTGCCCCCAGTTGGGTATTTCGGATGTTGCCATTGCAGATTATGTGGTGCAGCATGATATGGATGTGACGGCCTTGGGTTATCCGGTGGGCCAGATCCCCAGCTTGGATGTGCTGAAAATTCCTTGTGATCCCGCTATGATTTCGGCCCTTGAAAAGGCGGTGATCTGCCAAGGAAGTCATTACCGGGTGGGTACGATTGCATCGGGTGACCTGTTTATTCATACCGCGGCCCGGAAGGCATTTATCATTGATACCTTCGGAGCCATCGCGGGAGAGATGGAGGGTGCTGCGATTGGTCAGGTGTGCTATGTAAACAAAGTTCCCTTTGTGGTGCTGCGTACCATGTCGGATGATGCCTCCGGAGCGGCACCTGAGAGTTTCGAAACATTTGCTGCCTGTGCTGCCGAGTGCGCCTGTGCCGTTGTGCGCCGGTTTGTCAGTCTCTGGCATGCCTGATTCCGAACAGAGCGGAGAATACATCAGATGATAAAAAGACGAATCTGCCTTGCGGATTCGTCTTTTTGTTTACAAAAAAGAAACGCTTTTTCGAAGGAATTCGTGTAAAATCGACTATATTCTTTTGTGTGAATATTTGCTTGAAAGTGGAGGAACTATGATGGCAGCTCGCATCGGGAAAATAATCCTTTTAGTATTTGCAGTGTATTTGGTGTATGCGCTGTCTACGGTGGCGTTGGTGCCGGTGTTTGGCAGTCGTGCACCGGAAACCTCTCTTTCTGGGGAATGGGCCTCAACGGTCGGCGGAGAACGGGTCGGCTGTGTGGAGGACAATGAGCAGGCGCTTATTCTCCGATTGCAGTTGATTGAGCAGGCGAAGAACGAAATCATTCTGTCCACCTTTGACTTTGGGGCAGACGAGAGTGGTCGGGATATGATGGCTGCGTTGAAACGAGCGGCAGATCGAGGTGTGGAGGTCAAATTGCTGGTGGATAGTGCGTACGGAGGATTTACCGTGCTGCGCAGTTCGGAATTTCGGGCGCTGTCTGCCTGTGATCGGGTGGAAATCAGGCTTTACAATCCGATTCAACTTCTGAAACCGTGGAAAGCAAATTATCGAATGCATGATAAGTATTTGGTTGTGGATCGGGAAATATATTTACTAGGCGGCAGGAACACCACTGATTTGTTTTTAGGTCCGGCACAGAAAAAGCAGAATATGGACCGGGAAGTGCTGATTTGTGCAGACAGTCCGAATGAACAGCATTCTGTGCATCAGGTGTGCCGATACTTTGAACAGGTATGGGCGCAGGATTGCTGTAAAACACTGCACTTCCGAGAAAATGAAGAAGCTTGGAGTGCATTGGATGCCCGTTATGAAGACCTGACGCAACGCTACCCCCAGATGTTGGATGTACCGGATTGGGCCGAGTGGACCATTCCCGTGAATCAAGTCGAATTTTTATCCAATCCACCTGCGGATCGTAATAAGGAACCCCAGCTTTGGCGGGAACTGTGCGCCGTGATGGAGCAAGGAAAAACGGTGCAAATTCAAACCCCTTATATCATTTGCAGCGATGAGATGTATGCCGATCTGACTCGGCTCACGAAGGATGGAACTCAAATTCAGTTTGTGATCAATGCGGTGAAAAATGGGGCAAATCCGTGGGGATGTACGGATTACCTGAATCAAAAAGGGCATATTCTAAGTACCGGCGTGGAAGTGTTTGAGTATATCGGAGCTCATTCTCTCCATACAAAAACGCTGCTGATAGATGATCATATCAGCATCATTGGTTCGTTTAATATGGATATGCGCAGTGCCTACTTGGATACGGAAACCATGCTTTATATCGACAGTCCGGAAATCAACGCCTTTTTGCGGCAAGGGATCGAACGAGACATGACACAAAGCAATCATGTCATGCCGGACGGGACCGAGATGCCGGGCAGCCACTATGAGGAACGGCCGTTTGGCTTGGGAAAGATTCTTTTTTATACCTTGCTTCGGGTGTTGATTCTTCCGTTCCGTCATTTGTTGTGAGCAAAAACAGAGGGAGAAAGTGTGGACTTTCTCCCTCTGTTTGTTTTGTTTATTTCGTTTTTGAGCAGCCGAACTCATCCAGAGGATCCAAATCGCAGGATTTACAGGGTGGACAGAATTGCTCCACCGGGAACTGTACCTTCTGGAACAACTCGCAGGGATCGTTGTCGCAGATGTCACAGTTGCACTCTTTATCGGGGATGCAGCAATCGTAGATGGGAAGCATCAGGTGGACATCCCGCTCCAAACGCAGAATTGAGAACTGACCAAGAGTCACATAGAGGGCATGACAGGGATCGGAGCTCATGGTGAGAGGTTCGTCAAAGAGAGCAAGGATTTCTTTGGGGATGGAAGTGGTGGAACAGCCGAGATCCGGTTGGCCGCAGGGTGTGCGGATGTAGGCGTCCAGCAGAATGGGATCCACCGTTTCGACCACAGCATCTGGATTGGACGAAGGGATAGAAATGGTAGGGTTGCCCTTGTCGCAGCGTTCAGAGTCCGAAACAAAGAGTTTTGTAGCGCACTCGCTGCCGAATAGAATGGCTCGTTTGCCAAAAACAGCCAGTCCGGTGATCGGGACCGGCCGGGCGCATCCGGTGTAGGCCTCACAATCAATTTGGTAAAAATAGGTCATGTTGACGGAATAGAATCCGCGATTCATGTGCAGCGGATCTAGCGACACCAAAACGGTGACCAGTGTGGCACGACCGCCCTTTACACTTTGGGCATTGTTCAGCACCTCTTGAGAGGAACAGGTGAGGTAAACACGCAGATCTTCGATGCAGTCCTTGGACTGGCAGGAATCAAAGATTTTTTTCGTATGAATGCAGGCGGCGTTCCGAACGGAGTTCGGGTCGCAGCCCGCATTGGGAATAGTGTGATCGGCCATAAAAAAACCTCCTGTTAAGTAAGTAGGGGCAAGGTAGGAAACCCTCTGTGCTATCCTATGTATCGGAAGAAAAAGGGTGCAAAAAAGGGGGTGAAATTTCCGGTGCCGCATGGTATGATGAACGGGAGGTGAATGAATATGGAAATTGAACGCAAATTTAAGTTGGCTGCATTCCCGGATTTTCCGGAGGAATCGTTTATAGAGCAGTGGCAGGGGTATCTGGCAGTAGATCCGGAGGTCCGTATCCGCCGGGAAGTGAACCATACCCAAGGATGGGAACGGTTTGTACTCTGCATCAAGAGTGTTGGCGATTTGGTGCGACATGAAGTGGAAACCCCGTTGGAGCAGACCCAGTACGAAGAATTGGCCTCGATGCTGGCATATCCGCTGATTCATAAGGAACTTCACGCATATCGGCTGGAAGATGGTTATCTATTGGAGTGTTCCCGTGTGGATGACGGTGCATTTTCATATGCAGAGGTCGAGTTTCCGACGGAGGAGGCGGCCAATGCCTGGCAGCCGTTGGACTGCTTGGGAAAGGAAATGACCTACGAATCCGGGTTTCGTATGCGGACCTATTGGAGTAACCGCAGCCTTGCGGAAAAAATCAAATAAGCACCTTCCTAACACCGGAGCGGGCATCGGCCGCTCCGGTGTTTTTTGTTGTTATATCCATGGACGACCTTTCATAGAGTGTAGGGAAACGAGAGGTGAAACCAATGGAAGACAGACAGCTGCAAACATGTATTAAAATCCTGCCCAGAGAAATGCGTGGAGCAGTGCTGGCCTATTGCGATACCCATGCCAAGCAGTGGGAGGAAATCCGGCTCCGGGCTGGGCGAGGGATAGGATTGGTCTGCGATGGTAGGGAAACGGAGCTTTATTTAGGAGGACGACCGGTGGAGGTCACACCGCAGGATTTGCGAACGGTGTTGGAGCTTGCTACCGGTGCATCGTTTCAGTCGGCATCGGAGCAGCTTCGCCAAGGGTTCTATACCATGCGGGAGGGACATCGGATCGGAGTCAGCGGAAGCGCAGCCGTACAAGGAGGAGAAATCCGTGCGATACGGGAATTCTCCTCGCTTACCATTCGGGTTGCACGGCAGATGGACGGAATTTTAGGGGAGTTAGAGCAAGGACTTTTGGTGGATGGTCAGTTTCCATCTACATTGATTTTATCGCCTCCTGGTATGGGAAAAACCACTCTGCTTCGGGCGCTGCTTCGGTCGTTGTCGGATCGTTATAGCCTCCGGGTGGCGCTGGCAGATGAGCGTGGAGAGGTGGCCGCCCTTTGGCGTGGTGTGCCACAGTTTTCGATTGGAGAACGCACGGATGTGCTGGAAGGTTGCCCGAAAGCGGAAGGAATGCTCATGTTGCTTCGCAGTATGAATCCGCAAGTGTTGTGTGCGGATGAAATTACAGCGCCGAAGGATATTGAGGCCATTTCTACGGCGGCAAATTGTGGTGTTTCGGTTCTGGCCACCGCCCACGGAGCCTCGCTGGAAGAGTTGCAGCGGCGCACGCTTTATCACACACTATTGGAGCAGCAGGTGTTTCAGCGAGTGATTTTTATTCAGCGCCAGACGGATGGCAGCCGGCAGTATCGAATGGAGCGGATTTTATGATGAAACTGCTGGGAGCGGTTGTGCTGTTTTCGGGAATCGCTTGGTGCGGCCGGCAAAGAGCGCTGTGGTATCAGCTGCATCTCAACTGTCTGAATTCGTGGCAGCGCAGTCTGCTGGAAGGAGAACGCCGGCTCTGTGATCTCGGGATGCAGACAGAGAACTATTTGCAGTGGATGGCTCGCCAACCGGAATTGGCGCAGGCAGCCAACCGATGTCTGATTGGATTGGAGAGGGAAGAATCGTTTTCAACGACTTGGACAAGCGCACTTCGTGCGGCAGAATTTCCGCTCTATCAAGAGGAGTTGGACACTTTGACGGCATTGGGAGAGGTGCTGGGACAATATGAGGAGCAGCGGCAGCGCCAAAGTTTGTCCTATGCAGAAACACGCCTTCGGGAGGCGATCCGGCGTGCAGAAGAGGAACAAAGACGCTTAGGCAAAATGTGGCGTCTGTTGGGCGTGGGAGCCGGAGTGTTTGCGGTGGTACTGCTGTACTAAGAGAGGAACAAGATGGATATTAGTTTGGTGTTTAAGATTGCGGCCATCGGGATCGTTGTGTCCGTGCTCAATCAAGTGCTGGCCCGCTCCGGTCGGGAGGAGCAGGCAACCTTGACAACGCTGGCAGGATTGGTGGTGGTATTGATGATGGTGGTGCAGCAGATTGCGCAGTTGTTTGATCTGATGCGGAACCTGTTCGGCATTTGATGGAGTTGGTGCTAAAGGCGGCGGCAGTAGCATTCATTGGCAGTTTATTCTGTCTTGTGCTGCGGAAATATGTGCCAGAGGTGGCACTGCTGCTGGGGATTGTGACCGGCGGCAGTGTGCTGCTTATCATGGTTGGCACATGGGAGCAAGTGCAAATGGGTTTGGACATGCTGATGAGTTATACCGGATTGGATGAATCACTGACGACGCCGATTTTGAAGGTGACGGTGATTGCGGTGCTGACCAAGCTGACCAGCCAGATTTGCCGGGATGCCGGAGAGGGAACGGTGGCAGTGTGCTGTGAGCTTGCTGGGACACTGGGGGCATTGGCTGCGGCTATGCCGCTGCTGGAGCGGATTATGGATTTGATTGCGGGGTTGATCGCATGAAACGGTGGGTATGGAGGGTCCTGTGCGTCGTCCTCTTGCTGAGCGTGCTTACCCCGTCTGTTTTTGCGGCGGATCTGCATCAGCAGCAGCGGGAGTGTGTGGATGTTTCCGGAGTGGAACAGGCAGCGCCAGAGGTGTTAGAGGGCTATGATCCATTGGATGGGAATCAAATCACAAGCTGGTTTGACCGTTTGAAGGACAAGGCTGTTGCATCCTTGGGCGGGATTCTGCGAAGTGCGGTGGGCAGCGGCGTCAAGTTGATGTTGATTTTATTTTTCTGCACCGCAGCAGATGCACTGGGTGAGGCTTCCGGAGGCATGACAAAGCAGAGTACTCGGTTGGCCGGAGCGGCGGGAGTTGCGCTGGTAGCGCTGGGAGATGTGCGGACCTTGATTGGGTTGGGTGGTGAAACCATTCGGCAGCTGAGCGATTTTACTACGCTTTTAATGCCGACTATGACCACGGTTGCAATGGCCAGTGGAGCGGCAGCCAGTGCCCCGGTTCAGCAAGGGATTACATTGCTCTGCTCCAATCTGTTGATTAAGCTGATTTACGGTGTTCTACTGCCGTTGACATGGGCCTATGCGGCAGGAAGTGTGGCCAATGCGGCGCTGGATGGTGCCCGATTGCAGCCGTTATGCAAATTGCTCCAGTGGACGGTAAAAACTACGCTCACGGTATTGCTTGTGATTTACAGCGGATACATTACCTTAGCAGGCATGGCAACCCGAGCGGCGGATACTGCGGCGATGAAAGCGGCGCATATGGCAATTTCTGGGATGATACCGGTGGTTGGCGGAATTTTGTCTGATGCGACCGATGCAGTGTTATCCGGGGCATCTGTTTTAAGAAATTCCATTGGGTTGTTTGGTGTGGCGGGTGTTTTAGGGTTTTGTTTGGTGCCGCTGCTGCGGTTGAGCGTTCAGTTCTTGCTATATCGGTTTGTAACGGCACTCAGTGCTATGGTGACGGATCATCCGGCGGCCAAACTGATCGGGGATTTGTCCGGTGTGTTTGTTTTGGTGCTGGCAATGACCGGTTCCTGTGCGGTAGTGGTGCTGTTTGCACTGATTCAAATTCTATCGGTGGTGATTCCGTGACAGAAGGAATGAAACAGTGGATCATGTCCGTTTTGTCCTGTGGAGTGCTGTTTTGCGTGGCGGAGGCACTCCTGCCGCAAGGCCCGGTGCGGGCAGTCGGGCGAATGTCCATTGGCATGGTGTTGTTTTTGGTGGTGCTGCGACCGTTGACCGGCCCTGTGCCGCAGAAGATTGCGGCTTTCCTGAAGGTGGATGTGAATGTGATGGAGGAAGAGCGCCGTCAGATGCAGCAGGTGAATGAAAGTTATTTGGAAACAATCATGAGGGAGAAAAGCGAGGAATATATTGAAACACAGGCGCAAGAGATGGGTGTATCTGCGGAAGCAGAGGTAGCCTGCGCTTGGCAGGATGGGCTCCCGATTCCGGCAAGTGCTTATATTGCGGGAACGGCACCGCCGGGGGCGGTGGGGCCGCTTCTGGATAGGGTGGAGCAGGAACTGGGAATCCAGTGTACGCAAATTTGTTATGAGGAGGTGACCGACCCCTGATGCAAAAGAGGGATTGGAAACGGGTGGCAGAATCACTGCAAAAGTACAAATATGTGGCTCTGATCCTTTGTGTTGGTGTGATTTTGATGCTTTTGCCGGTGGGGGGATCGAAAGCAGAGACGGGGGAGTTACCGCCGGAGTCGGCACTGCCTTCGTTCAATCTTTCTCGGGTAGAAGAGGAATTGAGCCAGGTCCTGAGTGAGATCCGAGGTGTTGGAGAAGCGACCGTGGTGCTGTCGCTTTCGGATTCGGGGGAGGAAGTGTTGGCGGTGGATCGGACGGGCGCAGAAGAGACGAAGACAGTGGTGGTTTCCGGTGGCAGTTGTGTGCAGCAGCCGGTGCGGATTAAGACCAAATATCCCCGATTCCAAGGGGCAGTGGTGGTTTGCGATGGTGGTGGGAATGCGGCGGTTCAGATGGAAGTGTTGAAGGCGATGTCCGCCATTACGGGGCTGAGCTCCGACCAAATATCTATCAGTCAAAGAAAGTGAGTGAACGATGATGAAAAAACTGAGTCAATGGAAACGAAGCGGCGTGGTGGCAGTGGTGCTGTTGTTTGTCTGTGTGGCGGTGTATTTGAATTGGTCTTACGGGCAAACGGAGTTGGCAGTACCGCCGACACAGGGTGGCAGTACTAAGACATTGGGAGAAGCGGAGCTGGTGGGGGACCGTACCATTCAAGAGGGAGAAAATGAAATTGCCACTGTGGCAGAACTTCCGGAGGACAGCTATTTCGATACTGCCCGCCTGTCCAGACAGCAGTCTCGGGATGCTGCACTGGCCATGCTGCAGCAGACGGTGGATGATCCCGATGCGGATGCCACCGCTGTATTTGCAGCCAGCGAGGGGATCGAGACAATGGCGGCAGACACCGTGGCAGAGACTGAAATTGAGAATCTGGTCACAGCCAAGGGGTATAAAGACTGTGTTGCTTATATTGGTGAAAACAGTGTCAGTGTAGTAGTGTCACCGTCGGGAGAACATCTGGAAGCGTCGGATGTGGCAAAAGTAACCGATATCGTTATGGGCCAAACCTCCTTTTCGGCAAATCAGATCAAAATTATCGAGGCCGGAAAAAGTGAGTAAAGGGGAGTGAAGAAAAAGCTCTTGTATTTTTCCTGACTTGTGATAAAATGAACTGGTAAGATCATGCTGATTATCGCAGGAGGAACTCATTATGGGCGAGAATAAAGAATATATTACCCAGATCCAGGGTCAGAGCAATGTTCATATTTCCGAGGATGCAATCTGCACCGTGGCTGCAATGGCTGCCATCGAGGTGGAAGGTGTCGCTGGGCTGTCCTCCATTGGCAGCGATCTTGCCGCAATTGCCGGCAAGAAGAATCTGTCCAAGGGCGTCCGTGTCCGCATGGAGGAAGAGGAATTGTTCATTGATCTTTCTCTGCTGGTCAACTTCGGCTGCAATATCCAGACTGTGGCCAAGGCCGTGCAGGAGGCTGTGCTTTCCAGTGTCGAATCTGTGGTCGGCCTGAAGGTGAACGGCATCAATGTGCATGTCTCCGGAATTTCTTTTGAGAACTGATTCTGAATATGCAAAAGATTACGCATGGCAACCTTTGGATTGCCATGCGTTCTTTTTTTGGAAAAGTCTTTTCATTCCACGAAAAAGCGTGTATAATAAGTTGAGTTTATCTGTTTTACTTTAATGAATATGCAAATGTATACAACCAGAATGGGGGAACTATAATGACCAGAACAGCTGCCAGAGAGATCGCAATCCATATGGCCTATGAACTGGGCTACAGCGACTGCTCTGTGAATGAATTTCTGGAGCAAAAGCTCAGCCGAGCTTATTTTGAAAGCATGGCCAAGGCCGAGCCGCTTTATGCGGAATATCCCAGTGAGGAACAGCTGAAGTACATCCGAACGGTGATCGATGGTGTGGGCCGTCACGGCTATGAGTTGGACAGTGACATCGAGCGCTATGCCACCGGGTGGAAATTCAGCCGTATTCCTCGTGTGGCAACGGCTATCATGCGCGTGGCCATGTTCGAGATTCTTTATATGCCGGAAATTCCGAATAAAGCTGCCATTAACGAGGCTGTGGAAATTGCCAAAAAGTATGAGGATGAAAAGGTTGTGTCGTTCATCAACGGCATTCTCGGCTCCTTTGTCCGTGCCGAGTGCGGCGAAACGGAGCAGCAATGAGCAGTGTTTTGGGGCTGGATACCAGCAACTACACCACCTCTGCTGCGGTGTATTGTGATGACGGCACCGGACTCAATTCCAGCCGCCTTCTGGATGTTCCGGAAGGAGGGCTTGGGCTGCGGCAGAGCGACGCATTGTTTCAGCATGTGCGTCGGCTGCCGGAGCGGATCCGAGAGCTGTATCAGGCGGGAAAACTGAAGGAAATTCGGGCGGTGGGTGCATCGACAGCCCCTCGGTCGGTGGAAGGATCTTATATGCCTTGCTTCCTGGCCGGTGAATCCCAGGGGCAGGTTCTGGCGGATGTGCTGGATGTGCCCTTTTTTGCATTTTCCCATCAACAGGGGCATGTGGCGGCTGCTTGCTGGAGTGCCGGTCGTATGGATTTGTTGGATCGCCCGATTCTGTCTTGGCATCTGTCCGGCGGAACCACGGAGCTCTTGCTGGTGGAGCCGGTAGACGGAATGCCCCATATGACGATTTTGGGCGGCACAGAGGATATTTCGGCCGGTCAGTTGATTGATCGAACCGGAAAACGCCTGTGTGTGCCGTTTCCGGCGGGAAAGGGGCTGGATGCTATGGCGGCATCCAGTGAAAGCAAGGAAGCCTTTTCGGTGAAGCTGCGTGGACTTCGTTTTTCGCTGTCCGGCGTGGAAAATCAGGTGCAAAAGCGCATTGATGCCGGTATGCCCCCGGAAGATGTGGCCCGCTTTACGCTGAACACCGTGGCGCGCACGGTACATCGGGTGACCCAGCAGGCCCTCAAGGAGTATCCTGGGCTGGAAGTGCTGTGCTCCGGTGGTGTGGCGTCCAATTCGCTGCTGCGCCAAGTGATGCACTATGCGTTGTTTGCCGAGCCTCGGTACTCGACGGATAATGCCATGGGGGTGGCCTTGTTGACCCATCGGGCAATGGAAATGGGATTGAGTCATGAATGACAAACAATATGAACCGCAGATTCTGACGGTAAGTCAGATCAATCAGTATCTGAAAACCCAATTTGATCATGATCCGAATCTGAAACAGGTGGCAGTTCGGGGAGAAATCTCCAACTATAAGTGCTATCCATCGGGACATCATTATTTTTCAATGAAAGATGCAGATGGGGTTTTGAGCTGTGTCATGTTTCGCTCTTCGGCACAAACGCTTCGTTTTGTACCGAAGAATGGTATGCAGGTGATTGCGTTTGGGCGGATTACAGTGTTTCCCAGAGATGGTCGGTATCAGCTCTATGTTGATTTTATGAGCATGGATGGTGTGGGCGATCTCTATGCGGCTTATGAACGGCTGAAGGAGAAGTTGGACAAGGAAGGCTTGTTTGACCCGACCCACAAAAAGCCGATCCCGGCGTTTCCGGAGCGCATCGCCTTGATTACCTCTGCCTCCGGCGATGCGGTGCATGATATGATTCGCAATCTGGGCATTCATTGGCCTATGGCCAAGGTTTTGGTTCTATCGGTGCGTGTGCAGGGAGAAAAAGCTCCGGCAGAAATGGTGGGCGCCCTGCGTTATGCCAATCGGTGGAAGGTGGCGGATGTCATTATCATTGGGCGAGGCGGTGGTTCTATTGAGGAACTGTGGGCCTTCAATGATGAACAATTGGCGAGAGAAATCTATGCTTCTGAGATCCCGGTGGTTTCCGCTGTGGGACACGAGCCGGATGTGTCGCTCAGTGACTATGTTGCGGATTTGCGTGCGGCAACCCCCACCAAAGCGGGAGAAGTTGTGGTTCCGGACCAGAAAGAAATGTATAACCATCTGAACCAGCTGAAGCTGCGGCTTGGCCGAGTGATGCAGGAAAAACTGCGTCGGCAGCGATTGCAGCTCCAGCGACTGGAAGGGAGTCGTGTCCTGCAGGATCCTACGGCCTATATCAAGGATAAACGGCTTGTGTTGGACTTTCAGCAGGATAAATTGCTCCATGCACTGGAACGCAATGTAGCACAGCACCGCAGACGCCACGCAATGGCATGCGCTGCGCTGGATTCCCTGAGCCCATTGAAGGTGCTGGCCCGTGGCTATGCTTTGGCCCAGACAGAGGACGGTACGATCCTGACTTCGGTGAAGGGGATTGAAACCGGAGATCAATTGAAATTGACACTGAGTGACGGCACACTTAGCTGTCATGTGACAGAGAGGAAACAAAACAATGGCAGCGAAGAAGAAAACATTTGAAGAAGATCTGGCCCGTCTGGAGGAGATCGTCTCCCAGTTGGAGCGTGGGGAAATCGCTTTGGATGATTCCATGACCTTGTTTGAAGAGGGGACAAAGCTGGCTGCCGCTTGCGGAAAAAGGCTGGATCAGGCGGAGCAATCCGTGGTCCGGCTGATGAAGTCGGCAGATGGATCTCCGGAGGAGCTTCCGATGGAGGGAACGGCGGAATGAATATTGCAGACCGTCTGGAGCAGCTGCGGGTGCAGGTGGATGCGTATTTGGCTGGTGTATATCAGGGATCGGTGCCGCAGCGGACGCTCTATGAAGCCATGTCTTACAGTTTGGTTGCCGGAGGCAAGCGGGTTCGTCCGATTCTGACCATGTTGTTTGCAGAGGCAGCAGGAGGCGATGCAGATCAGGCACTGGAACTAGGCTGCGGTGTGGAAATGCTTCATACCTATTCTTTGATCCATGATGATCTGCCTTGTATGGATGACGATGAATTGCGCCGTGGAAAATCGACCAATCATGTTGTGTTCGGTGAGGCCAATGCAGTTTTGGCAGGGGATGCCTTGCAAGCAGCGGCGTTTGAGACCATTTTGTCTGCGCCGTATTCTGCAGAGGTGCGGGCGGCCGCTGCGTTGGAATTGGCCCGTGGAGTCGGTGCGGATGGCATGTGTGCCGGGCAAGTGTTGGACACAGAGGGGGAAGGAAACTCCCTTTCTTTGGAGCAGCTGCGCCTAATTCATGCCAAGAAGACGGGTGCACTGTTGGAGTGTGCCTGCGTCATTGGGGCGATTGCCGGAGGTGCCACGGAAATGCAGATTTCCGCTGCACGCACCTATGCTGCACAAGTCGGTTTGGCGTTTCAGATTCGGGATGATCTGCTGGATCATATTTCGACTACGGATGCGTTGGGCAAGCCGGTGGGCAGCGATGACTCGAATCAAAAAACAACCTATTACACTCTGCTTGGAGTAGACGGGTGCGAAACGCAGATTCATGTGTGTACGGAAACGGCTAAGCGTGCGGTGCGGGCCGCCTATGCAGACAGTGAATTGCTGTGTGCGGTTGCAGACTGGCTGGCCGGTCGAATGAATTAAGATAGAAAAGAGAGGAACGCCTGTGTCAGAATGGAAAGGCAAAAATCTCAAATATATGTCAGACGAAGAGTGCCGGACTGCCTGTGCAGAAATTCGTGCCCAGCTGCTGGATACGGTATCCAAAACGGGTGGCCATTTGGGGTCCAACCTCGGTGCGGTTGAGCTGACGGTGGCACTTCACCGTGTGTTTGATTTTGAGCGGGATCGGCTGGTATTTGATGTCGGCCATCAGTGCTATCCGCACAAAATGCTGACTGGGCGGGCAGATCGCATGGATACCATGCGAAAGTTGGGAGGATTATCTGGCTTTCCCAAACCGCATGAGAGCGATACTGACGCCTTTATTGCTGGTCATGCGTCTAATTCTGTGTCCGTCGCATTGGGAATGGCCCGGGCGAGAACAAAACTTCATCAGGATTACCGTGTGATTGCGCTCATTGGTGACGGCGCACTGACGGGTGGCTTGGCCTACGAGGGTCTTTCAGATGCTGGAAACAGCAAGGAGAAAATGATTGTTATTCTGAACGATAACGGCATGAGTATCCAAAAAAATGTGGGCGGAGTGGCCCGGCTGTTGTCCCGTCAGCATCTGAAGCCCCGTTATCTCCGGTTCAAGCGCCGCTATCGTGCGGCGATGCAGTCGTTCCCCGGAGGACGGCAGGTGTATAACTTCACCCACTGGGTCAAGACCCGTATCAAGGGAAGTATTCTTCCGAGTACCTTCTTTGAGGATTTGGGGTTTGAATATGTGGGACCGGTAGATGGACACGACATTTCAGAGCTGACTCGCTTGTTGGAATGGGCGGATACGCTGGATCATCCGGTGTTGCTCCATGTGCGCACAGTGAAGGGAATGGGTTACGAGCCGGCCCAGCACGCTCCGGAGTATTATCACGGTGTCAGTCCCTTCGATCCGGAAAAAGGTGTGGTGCGCAGTGAGCCGAAGCTGGACTATTCTGCGGTGTTTGGCAAGACATTGGCCAAGCTGGCGGCAGAAGATCCCCGTATCTGTGCTGTGACAGCGGCGATGCAGACCGGAACCGGTTTGGATGGATTTGCACAGGCCTTCCCGGATCGCATCTACGATGTGGGCATTGCAGAAGGACATGCCGTATCCATGTGTGCCGGTATGGCTAAGCAAGGTTTGCTTCCGGTGTTTGCCGTTTATTCTACCTTCCTCCAGCGTGCATATGATATGCTGCTCCACGATGTGGCACTGCAGGATCTTCATGTGGTGTTCGGTGTGGACCGTGCTGGATTGGTCGGTGCGGATGGAGAGACCCATCAGGGCGTGTTTGATCTTGCATTCTTGTCCACTGTGCCGCATATGACAGTTCTGGCACCCTCAAACTATGCCGAACTGGAGAGTATGCTGCGCAGTGCGTGTTATGATTATGATGGTCCTGTTGCAGTCCGTTATCCAAGAGGAGGGGAAGACCCTCGTTTCGTGGATGATACCTCGGGTGAGGTGGATTGCGTGATTCGGGAGGGGACGCAGTTTACCCTGGCGGGGTATGGAAATATGATACCCGAGATTTTGAAAGCGGCAGATCGTCTGGAGCAGGAAGGGATTTCTTGTGAAGTGGTCAAATTGAATTGCCTGATTCCGCTGCAGGCGGACCACCTGATGACCAGTGTGCAGAAGACTCGCTGTGTGATGGTGGTGGAAGATGTGATTCAGCCTTGTTCGGTGGGCAGAAGCTTTGCGTTTGATCTGGCAGACAAGGGAATTGAATTGGATCATCTGATTCTGCTGAGTTCTGGCACAGATTTTGTCTGCCATGGCAGCGTGGATCAGCTCCGTCATCTGCTGCAAATTGATGCGGAGGCAATCGTGAACAAAGTAAAGGAGGTTCTGGCATGAAAGGGAAGCGCTTGGATGTGACCTTGGTTGAACTGGGGTTCGCGGAATCCCGCCAGAAGGCTCAGGCTTGTATTATGAGCGGTATTGTGTATGTCAATGACCAGAAGGTGGACAAGTCCGGCTATGCGGTGCCGGAAGATGCACGGGTCGAGGTGCGAGGCAAGACGCTGAAATATGTCAGCCGAGGCGGACTGAAACTGGAAAAAGCAATGCAGACCTTTCCGATTTCTCTGGAAGGTGCGGTGGCAATGGATTGCGGTGCATCGACGGGTGGTTTTTCGGACTGTATGCTGCAAAATGGTGCATCCAAAGTGTATGCAGTGGATGTGGGGTATGGACAGCTGGATTGGAAGATCCGAAATGACGAGCGGGTCATCTGTATGGAGCGTACCAATGCCCGCTATCTGACCCGGGAACAGATTCCGGACCCGTTGGATTTTGTGTCCATTGATGTTTCTTTTATTTCTCTGGCGCTCATCCTCCCGGTACTGCGGCCTTTGATGAAGGACAGTGGACAGTTGGTCTGTTTGGTGAAACCGCAGTTTGAAGCGGGGAAGGAAAAAGTTGGCAAAAAAGGTGTGGTCCGTGATCCTGCGGTGCATCTGGAGGTCGTGGAACGCTTTTATCGTCAGGCGGAGGAGTTTGATTTCTCGGTGCGAGGAATGACTTTTTCTCCCATCCGTGGGCCGGAGGGGAATATTGAGTACCTTGGCTGGCTGACTGTCGGCGCCGGAAACTCGGTTGAAGTGGATTTGAAGGATTTGGTGGACAAATCCCATGATACGCTGGAGGGAAAGGTATGAAGGCTATCCTTTCGCCCAATCCTTACCGAGATCGAGGGTTAAAGGTGGCGCAGACTGCGGCGCGGATTTTGAAGGAAAGTGGATGCGACACCCGGTTTTGCCTGCCGTTTGAGTTGGATTCCCATTTTGAACTGCCCAAAAATTTGACCTATTCCAAGATGGAAGAGGAGATTTCCACGGCAGACATTCTTATTTGCTTTGGTGGGGATGGAACGCTGCTTCATGCAGCCAAATTGGCATACCAGAATCATATTCCGGTTTTGGGGGTCAATTTGGGCAGCGTTGGCTTTATGGCGGAATTAGAGCACAGCGAATTGCGCCAGCTTGCCCGCCTGGTTAAGGGTGATTATCAGTTGGAACAGCGCATGATGCTGGAAATTTCTTTGATTCGAGATGGAACAGAAGTGTTCTCGGATCTTGCGCTCAACGATGCGGTGATCACAAAAGGAACGGTTGCCCGTGTAGTGGAATTGTCGGTGGCTTCGGATGGAGAACCGGTTTCCACGGTATCGGGTGATGGAATTGTTGCGGCTACGCCGACGGGATCCACGGCTTATTCGCTGTCGGCGGGTGGTCCGGTAGTGGAACCCACAGCGGAAAACATCATTATCACACCGATTTGTGCCCATGCGCTTCAATCAAAGAGTTTTGTGCTGAGCAAACAGCGGACCGTTGAAATTAAGATGGTGAAGCAAAATCGAAAATGTGCGTTTTTGTCTGTGGATGGAGGCAGGGGCGTTCGGATTTCCGGCGGTGATGTGGTGCGTATTCGTGCGACGGAACGAGGGGTCGGTCTGGCAAGGCTGACCAACCGCAGCTTCTACCAGATTTTACAGACAAAGCTCGGAAGAATTTGAGGTGAGTCAAATGTCAATGAAGGAACGGCGTCAAAAAGAGATTTTGAATTTGATTCAAGAGCAAGATCTTGAAGTGCAGGAAGAATTGCTGGAGCAGCTGCGGGAAAGAGGATTTCATTGCACCCAGGCAACGATTTCCAGAGATATTAAGGAACTTCATCTGACCAAGGAGCGCAGCAAGGACGGAACCTACAAGTATGTTGTATCGCTCCATCGGGGGCGGAGTGATTTGGCGGCACGGCTGAAGACGATTTTTCGTGAGAGTGTGCTGTCGTTTGATCGGGCCCAGAATCTGATCGTTTTGAAGACGATGCCTGGACTTGCCAGTGCTGCCGGAGCTGCGTTTGACAGCATGGAACTACCTCACTTGGTGGGTTCTATCGGCGGAGATGATACCTGTGTTCTGATTATGCGTACCAACGAAGCTGCAGAACAGCTTTGCAGCGAGATTCATTTGATGATGAAATAACGGGTGATGTTGTGCTTTCTCTCCTTCATATTGAAAATATTGCTCTAATTGAGGTTGCGGATGTCCGATTTGGTCGTGGATTCAATGCGTTGACCGGCGAGACCGGTGCTGGTAAATCAATTGTAATCGATTCCATCAGTGCAGTGCTCGGTGAACGCACCAGTCGGGACCTGATCCGAACCGGAGCAAAATCCGCCTATGTCAGTGCGGTGTTTTCGGACCTTCCGCCTATGACTTGGTTTGAAGAGATGGGGATCGCTCCGGATGAAAACGGAGAGCTGCTGCTGGAGCGTGAGATTCAGGGAGATGGCAAAAATGTTTGCCGTGTCAATGGTCGCCCGTTGACAGTAACGCAGCTGCGAGGCTTGGGACAGCAGATTTTAAATATTCATGGACAGCATGATGGACAGCAGTTGTTGAATGAAGAGTGTCATTTGGAATATTTGGATCGGTTTGGAGATACGGCGCAGCTGCATCGGGCATATTTGTCGTGTTATGAGGCTATGATGGTGACCCGCCGGGAGATGCACACACTGCGGATGGATGATGCAGAAAAATCTCGCCGGATTGATACCCTGACCTATCAAATCAATGAGTTGGAGCGAGCGCAGCTTCAGCCTGGAGAAGATGAAACGCTTGCGGCAAAGAAAAGCATTCTGCGCAATGCAGGAAAAATGATTGGCGCACTGGAAACGGCAGAGTTTGCACTGGATGGAGCGGGGGAACAGGAAGGTGCGGTCAGCTTGTTGGCGGCGGCTGGTGATGCAGTTGCACAAGCAGCTCGGTGTGTTCAAGAAGGAGACCAGGCGGAACAGTTGAAAGAAATGGCCGAGCGACTGGTGCAAATGCGTTATGAAGCATTTGACATGTTGGAAGTTTGTCGAGATATGCGGAGCGAACTGGATGTATCGCCCGAGGAAATCGACCGCATGGAGAGTCGATTGGATCTGCTGTACCGGCTTGGCAAAAAATATGGCAGCAGCGTGGAAGAAATGCTGACCTATTTGCAGAAGTGCAAGGAGGAACTGGATCAAATTCAGTATTCCAGTGATCATATCCAGTTACTGGAGCATCAATTTGAGCAGCAGAGGAAGCAAGCCAAAGTGGCAGCAGAACATCTGTCCAAGGCCAGGCGAGCAGTAGCAAACCAGTTGCAAACTCGCATTCAGAAGGAATTGGCTGATTTGGATATGCCAAAGGTTCGATTTGAAGTTTGCATCGAACCCAAGGAAGGCGAACTCGGCATGGATGCGTCGGGTATGGATCAGGTTCGTTTTCTGATGTCTGCCAATGTGGGTGAGGACTTGAAACCCATCAATCGGATTGCATCGGGCGGTGAGCTTTCTCGTATTATGTTAGCACTGAAGAATGTGTTGGCTGAGTCGGATGATGTGTCCACTTTGGTCTTTGACGAAGTGGATACCGGTGTATCCGGTCGTGCGGCGGTCAAGGTGGCTAAAAAAATGGCACAAGTGGCACAGCAAAAGCAGATTCTATGTGTGACACACTTGCCGCAGATTGCAGCTATGGCGGATACCCATTTTTATATCCAAAAAGGAGAACGAAAGGGAAGAACCTTTACAGATATTTCGGAACTTTCTGATGAAGATCGGGCAATCGAACTTTCGAGACTTACGGGTGGAGAGTATGTCACAAAGGCTATGCTTGACGGATCAAAAGAGCTTTTAAACGAAGCAAATATGTTTAAAAATGAGTTAAAGGTGAAGAATTGATTGAAAAATATTTCGTATGCATTGTAAAGGTGTTTTCCTTTATATAGATGGAACAACACAGAACTTGTCTTTGGTAAAAGCAACAAATTCGGACATATTTCGCTCTAAAAAGTGAAAACAATATTGGAAATAATTGGATCACATCTTCCGTGTAAAACTGATTGACTTTACAGCTAGAAAGTTGAGAAAATATTCCTTTGAAATGCTTGACAAATCATCGAAACGGGGCTAAAATCAAAATATCACTGCGATGATAGGGGATAGTACGACAGTACGCTTTGTTCAGAGAGCCTTCGGTTGGTGCGAGAAGGAGAAAGCCCTGTGGGAATACGCCCTTGAGCAGCCGCCGGAACGCATTGATTTATTTGTCTGTGTCAGTAGGGTATGGCCGGGTGCGCCCGTTATTGCGCCGGAGTTTGTTGGAACTCCCAGAGGCTTTTGTGCGTGAGCATGAAGCGAACCAGAGGTGGTACCGCGCGATTTATGCGCCCTCTGTCCCAAAATGGGGACAGAGGGCGTTTTTGTTTTGCCAGTCCCCAAATATGATTGAAAGTGGAGATGAACAAAATGGAACTGTACGACGAGCTGGTCGGCCGTGGCCTGATTGCACAGGTGACGGATGAAGAAAAAGTAAAGGAAATGATCAACAACGGAAAAGCCACCTTTTATATTGGCTTTGATCCCACAGCAGATTCCCTCCATGTGGGTCACTTTATGGCTTTGTGCCTGATGCGTCGGATGCAAAAGCACGGCAATCGTCCCATTGCTTTGTTGGGCGGTGGTACGGCTATGATTGGTGATCCTTCCGGAAAGTCCGATATGCGAAAGATGATGACGGCGGAAACCATTCAGCATAATGCAGATTGTTTCAAAAAGCAGATGAGCCGTTTTATCGACTTTTCTGAGGGTAAGGCTTTGATGGTGAACAATGCTGATTGGCTGCTTGATCTGAACTATGTGGACCTGTTGCGCGAAGTGGGAGCTTGCTTCTCGGTCAACAATATGCTGCGTGCAGAATGCTATAAACAGCGTATGGCAAATGGCCTGAGCTTCTTGGAATTCAATTACATGATTATGCAGTCTTATGATTTTTACCATCTCTATCAGGAATACGGCTGCAACTTCCAGTTTGGCGGTGATGACCAGTGGTCCAATATGCTGGGTGGTCGTGAGTTGATCCGCCGTAAGCTTGGCAAGTATGATGCAGAGGCTATGACCATCACGCTGCTGCTCAATAGCGAGGGTATGAAGATGGGCAAGACGGTTTCCGGTGCAGTTTGGCTGGATCCGGAAAAAACTTCGCCCTATGAGTTCTATCAGTATTGGCGCAATGTGGATGATGCAGATGTGGTTAAGTGCCTGAAGATGCTGACCGATGTGCCGCTGGAGCAGATTGCAGAGATGGAGAAGTGGGAAGGCAGTGAACTGAACAAGGCGAAGGAACTGCTGGCGTATGAGCTCACCAATCTGGTGCACGGTGAAGAAGAGGCGGAAAAGGCGCAGAAGACGGCCAAGGGGTTGTTTACTGCGGGCGGCGATATGAGCGGAATGCCTACTACGGAACTGGTGGAAGCGGATCTGCCGATTGATGCTGTTTCTTTGTTGGTCAAAACGGGCTTGTGCGCCTCCAAGGGTGAGGCTCGTCGGCTGGTGCAGCAGAATGGCGTTGCTGTGAATGGTGAGAAGATTGCATCTATTGATGTGGTTTATTCTGCGGATGCGTTTGCTGGTGACGGCCTGATTATCAAAAAGGGTAAAAAAGTATTCCATCGTGTTGTGATGGCTTGATTGAATCAAAAGGCTCAGGTCGTGTATTCGACCTGAGCCTTTTTGCGATTTAGTTTCCTGTTTGTGACAAATGGGAAACTTACGAGTTCGAAAGAGGCGAGTGAAGATGAGATGGAGCGATGGAGGGCCATACTCTACACGAAAACCGGAGTGTGTCGAACACGGACACACTCCGGTTTTGCTTTGAGGAGGGAAGAGTACACTTACTCCTGTACTAACATGGACATATCATACATGCCTGGATTTTGAACCGAAGCCAAAAACTTTGCGGCTTTCACCGCTCCGGCGGCAAAAATCTCACGGCTTAGGGCGGTGTGCTTAATTTCGATTACTTCGTCTCGTCCGGCGAAGATGATTTCGTGCTCACCGACGATGGTACCGCCTCGGACGGAGCTGATGCCGATTTCTTTTTTTTCACGACTTTGACGAACGCTGTGGCGATCGTAAACATACTCGGTATCGAAGTTCAATGCGCTGGCAGCAGCATCGGCAATCATCAAAGCAGTTCCGCTGGGAGCATCTACCTTGCGATTGTGATGTTTTTCTACGATTTCGATGTCGTAGCTATCGCCCAAAATAGAGGCGGCTTTCTTGACTAGCTCCAGCAAAACATTGACGCCTAAAGACATGTTTGCGCTGCGGAAGATGGGGATGATCTTCGATGCTTTCTCGATTGCGTTGAGCTGCTCTGGGGAGAAACCAGTGGTAGCCAGTACCAGAGGAATGTGGCGCTCTGTGCAGAAAGCTAAGAGGTCATCCAGTGCGCCTGGATTGGAAAAGTCAATGACAGCATCGGCTTCTCCGGTGAAGTTCAGAGGATTGGAAAAGACGGGGAAGGAGTGCTGAATGGGGGTCAGGTCAAAGCCTGCCACGACAGAAACATCGGGATCGGCCAGACAGATGCGTTCTACGACCTGCCCCATCTTGCCGTTGCAGCCGGAAATGATAATCTTTTGTGCCATAAGTTCAGCCTCAGTTCTTCAGGGGGATGTTGTACTGCGTCAGCAGAGTGCGTAATGCAGAGGTATGCTCGTCGGTCATCTCACAGAGAGGAAGTCGCAGGGCGCCGCTGCAAAGACCCATCAATTCAGCTGCGGTTTTAACCGGAATGGGGTTAACCTCCATGAACAGTCCGTTTGCCAGCGCAAAGG
Source organism: Oscillospiraceae bacterium (assembly GCA_029257695.1). Taxonomy (GTDB): domain Bacteria; phylum Bacillota; class Clostridia; order Oscillospirales; family Oscillospiraceae; genus UMGS1766. The sequence goes on along the minus strand of JARIAU010000001.1, from coordinate 757 downwards.
TGTCGATTTGCAGCTTGGAAGCCTCTTCGAATTTGCCCTCCAAACACAGGTGAGTCATCTGAACCATCAGTTCGGGCCAAATGTTGCTGACAACGGAGATGACACCCTTGGCGCCCAAACTCATCATGGGGACCACCTGGTCGTCATTACCGGACCAGAGATAGAACTCGTCGCCGCAAAGCGCACGGGTTTCGGCAAGCAGCGTAAAGTTGCCGCTGGCTTCCTTCACGCCAACGATATTGGGGTGTTTGGAAAGGTGCTGATAAGTGGATGCAGTGAAGCTGCATCCGGTGCGGGAAGGGACATTGTACAGGATAATGGGGGTGTTGACTCGATCGGCCAGATATTCGTAATGCTTAATCAGGCCCTTCTGCGTGGCTTTGTTGTAATATGGGGTGACCGACAGTAGCGCGTCAGCGCCGACGGATTCTGCGTGCTGTGACATGACCAGAGCAGATGCGGTGTCATTGCATCCGGAGCCGGCCAGAACTTTCGCACGCCCATTTACGGTGTTGACACAGAATTCCACCGCTTGCATATGCTCTTCCAAGGTCATGGTGGCGGATTCGCCGGTGGTACCACAGACGCAAATGGCGTCGGTGCCGGCGGCGATCTGGCGTTCAATCAGTTGGCCAAACCGAGGGAAATCAATTTTGTTGTCAGGGGTGAAGGGGGTAATGATGGCGACACAGGCGCCGGTAAAAACGGGCTGACGCATAAAAATCAATTCCTTTCCATATAGCCTTCTGCGCAGAGC
>JARIAU010000087.1 GCA_029257695.1 Oscillospiraceae bacterium | reverse complement strand
AACGGGGATCATGGGATACATTGAGATTCCCTCCATCAATGTGAAGCTGCCCATTTTTCACGGCACAGATCAGGCGGTGCTGCAGGTTGCAGTGGGCCATCTGGAATGGTCCAGTCTGCCGGTGGGTGGAGCAGGCACCCATAGTGTACTTTCCGGCCACCGTGGGCTGCCCAGTGCCACGCTCCTGACCCACTTGGATCAGATGGCGGAAGGTGATCTGTTTCACATCCATGTGCTGGATCAGGTCCTCACCTATCAGGTAGATCAGATCTCCATTGTGGAGCCGGAAAATGTGCAGGCGCTGCAGCCGGAAGAGGGAAAGGATCTGGTCACGCTTGTGACCTGTACACCCTACGGCATCAACTCCCATCGCCTTCTGGTTCGAGGACAGCGCATGGACGCTGCGCAGGAAACGAAAACCCATGTGATTGCCGACGCCGTGATGGTCAACTCCAATTTGGTAGCGGCGGCAGTGGCAGCACCTCTCGTTCTGGTGCTGGCTGCGCTTGTAATCATACCGAAGTATAAGAAAAAATAAGGAGATAACTGCTGTGATGAAACGAATGGCATCGGTGCTTTCTGCTATGCTTCTTTTTGCGATGGCAGGAACCACTGCTTTGGCGCATGAGGTGCCGGATCTGAATCGCCCCGGAGAAATCACCGTACAGATGATGGAAGAGGACGGAACCAAACTCGATTCGGGGACTTTGACCTTTTACCGGGTGGGCGAGATCGTCAGCAACAATGGAGATTATAACTTTGATTTGACAGGAGCCTTTACAGGCTTTGTTGGCCAGCCGCAGGACGGCAGCACCCGGGAAACGGCAGCACAGTTGCTGGACTATGCGGAACAGCGTGGTGCGTCCGGAACGACGGTTTCCATTCGACATGGAGTGGCGCAGTTCCATGTGGCCGCCGGACAGCTGGGGGTCTATCTTGTGGCGCAGCATCAGGCCACAGAGGGATATAAACCCATCGATCCCTTCCTGGTCACCATTCCTTATTCCGGGGAGACAGGG
>JARIAU010000046.1 GCA_029257695.1 Oscillospiraceae bacterium | reverse complement strand
CCTCCCCCATTTGCGGATACATTTATAATGACATTATACCCAGCCAAATGCGGAGTGTAAAGATAAATCCGGCAGGATGCAATGCATCCCGCCGGATTGGATGTTTCTAGCGAAACTTACAGATAAGCCTTCAGCTCATCCACACGATTCAGACGCTCCCAAGGCAGGTCCAGATCGCTGCGACCAAAGTGGCCATAAGCAGCGGTCTGCTCGTAGATGGGACGGCGCAGGTCCAGATAGGAAATGATAGAGGCGGGACGCAGATCGAAGGTCCGATTCACAATCTCTGCCAGCTTCTCATCATCCATCACGCCGGTACCCTGCGTATCCACCAGAACGGAAACCGGGTGAGCCACGCCAATGGCATAGGCCAGCTCGATCTCACAACGGCGAGCCAAACCGGCAGCGACGATGTTCTTTGCCACATGACGAGCCATGTAGGCTGCGGAACGGTCCACCTTAGTGGGGTCCTTGCCGCTGAAGCAGCCACCGCCATGAGAAGCCGCACCGCCGTAGGTGTCCACGATGATTTTACGACCGGTCAGACCGGTATCACCGCAAGGACCGCCCACCACAAAACGACCGGTAGGGTTCACATACAGCTTGGTTTCCGGACGGATGAATTCCGCCGGAATGATGGGCTTAATGACCTCTTCGATGACAGCTTCCCGCAGATCCGTCAGCGCAATGTCAGCCGCATGCTGGGTGGAAACCACGATTGCAGGGCACCACTCCACATGGTTATTCTCATCATAAGCCACGGTGACCTGGCTCTTGCCGTCCGGACGCAGCCAAGGCAGGGTTCCGTTCTTTCGCACCTGTGCCAGCTGATAGGACAGCTGATGTGCCATAGAGATGGGTGCAGGCATCAGCTCGGGGGTTTCGTCACAGGCAAAGCCGAACATCATGCCCTGATCGCCGGCACCCACCAGATCGGCCTCATCCTTGGCTTCTGCCTTATACTCCATGGAATGGTCCACGCCCAGAGCAATATCTGCCGACTGCTCATCAATGCTGGTCAGCACAGCGCAGCTCTTAGCGTCAAAACCCATGGAGGAATCGGTGTAGCCGATGCGCTCCACCGTGCGGCGGACCACAGAGGGAATGTCCACATAGGAATTGGTGGTGATTTCACCCATGACCATGACCATACCAGTGGTGGTGACCGTCTCACAGGCGACACGCCCATTGGGATCCTGTGCAAGAATGGCATCCAGCACCGCGTCAGAAATCTGGTCACAGACTTTGTCGGGATGTCCTTCCGTCACGGACTCAGAAGTGAAGATATGATTCTTTTTCATTTGGCTCAGTTCCTTTCTATGTCGTTGGGTTTGGGAACAGCCTACTGCAAGAAAAAAACACATTTCTCGGCGAAATGTGTTTCGTGAGTATCCTCATCTTTCGATACATACCGCCGGATTTAGCACCTTACGCTTGCAGAACGCAAATCGCAGGTTGCCGGGCTTCATAGGGCCGATCCCTCCACCGCTCTTGATAAGGCTGTTCAATTTTCGCCTTTATTATATGGATTCACTGTGTCTCTGTCAAGTTTTTTTGCCATGTTTCACCCATTTACCTCTTTTTTCTCCATATTGAACTAGTTCTGTGGTTTTGATCCCTTTGCTTTCGTGGGTTCTGTAAAAAGTCCCGTCTCCGCTGCAACGGTTGCCAAATGATTTTAAGTGATGTATAATGCTTTCGTAAATGTACTTCCGAAACTTTGCAAGACGGGAGAGAAACCGAAAGGATAAGGTGAATTAGCATGAAACTGTTCCTGGATACCGCCAATGTAGAGGAAATCCGCAAGGCAAATGAGATGGGCGTCATCTGCGGCGTCACTACCAACCCCAGCCTCATCGCCAAGGAAGGCCGTGACTATGTGGAAACTCTGAAGGAGATCTGCTCCATCGTCGATGGTCCCATCTCCGGCGAAGTGAAGGCCACCACCATGGATGCCGAGGGTATGATCAAGGAAGGCCGTGAGATCTACGCCATCGATCCCAAGCACATGATCGTCAAGATCCCCATGACCACCGAGGGTCTGAAGGCCATTAAGGTCCTGTCCGCCGAGGGCATCCCCACCAACTGCACCCTGATCTTCAGCCTGAACCAGGCTCTGCTGGCCGCTCGTGCCGGTGCCACCTATGTCAGCCCCTTTGTCGGTCGTCTGGATGACATCAACGAAGATGGCATGGCACTGATCGAAGACATCGCCGATGTCTTTGCTCTGTATGACGACATTCATACGGAGATCATTGCCGCTTCCGTCCGCAACACCAGCCATGTCATGAACTGCGCCCGTGTCGGTGCTGATATTGCCACTGTTCCGTTCAAGGTCATCGAGCAGATGTGCAACCATCCTTTGACCGATACCGGCATTGTGAAGTTCCAGCAGGACTACATCAAGGTGTTCGGCGAGTAAACCCCAAACCGTTCTCCGCATCCAAGAAAGGCAGCTGCACCCTCATGCAGCTGCCTTTTTCTTTTTCCACACCCTGTTGAAAAGTGTCATTTTTTGTAAAAACCGCCCGATCCACAACAGATCGGGCGGTCGTCACACTTTGTTAATGGGCCGGATACAGCCACTCCTGAAGATGATTTCTTGCCTTGTCCCAATTCAATGCCAGGACCGACATTCCGTTCACCTTTTCATCACTGAACTCTCCATCCATTGGCAGACGGTAGCTTTCCAGATTGCCGATTCCCATATTATAGAACTCGGTACCCAGCGACACAATGTCCATGTTTGTCATGTCCGTTTCAATGCAATCCATCACGGAATCCATCAACTTCCAAATCTCCGGCAACGGCTTCTTCATCATTTTCTCGTACACCTTGGTCAGCACAACACGCTGTCTTGCCGTGCGGCCAAAGTCATTGGACTCCGTTCCGGTACTGACATAGCGGGCTCTTGCATAACACAGTGCCGTTTCTCCCGTCAGCAGATTGGTACCTTCCTTCAAATTTCCGGCATGAATGTAAATATCATTCATCAGGTACTTTGCCTCCGCCTTGGTGAGATCCACCTCGATGCCGCCCAGCTGATCGATCACTCGCTCAAAGCCCTCAAAATTCACGCCCACATTGTAGTCGATATGAATTCCATAGTTCTTTGCAATGGTTTCATCCAGCAGGTCATAGCCGCCAAAGGCAAAGGCCGCATTCAGCTTATTGTTGCTGTAACCCGGAATCTGCACATAAGAATCTCGCATCAGGGACACCATGGAAATCTGCTTTGTGGCTCGATTCAAGCTCAAAACAATCATGGAATCCGAGCGTCCCCGCTCCTTTTTCTCATCTCGGGTATCCCGACCGATCAGCAGAACATTCACCACATCCTGGTCCTTCAACACATTTGCCGTGCTGAAATCCATATCCGAATCCTTCATTGTATCCAGCAAAGTGTCCGAATCCCGTTCAAAATCCTCATCCGAGGCATCAATCCGATCCTCTCCGCCGATGCGGTTGATGCCGTTCAGCTTGAACCAAAGCAGGCCGGCCAAAACGCCAACCATCAACAGCAGAAACACCAGCACCGTGGCTGTGATTTTCTTCCACCGGGGTGTGCGGCGCTTGGTCTTTTTCCCCTTATGTCCACCTCCGCCCGAAGGATACCCCCGGCGGGTCGGCTCCTCTGCGTGGGCCTGTCTTCTGTGTCTATCTTCCTCAAAGTATGCATCGCAATCCTTGCGAGAATGATTTCGTTGGGCCATAATTACCTCTTTTCCTTTGTCTGTTGCCGCCATATTTTCCGCTGCTCCACGGCAATTCGCCAGTTTTCCGCAGCAATGGCTACTTAATCGGGAAAGCTCAATATTGGATGAATTTTAATGCCATTTCCCCATCCCGTCAAGTACCCGCCCCTTCTTCTCTCGTTCTATTGCATAATTAACCGCCCTTCTCAACGCCTTTCCTCGGATATTTTTACAAATATTAAAAAATCTTAACAAAATCTTCATTTCTGTATGGTAGGATTAGCCCATTCAGATGAACAAGATTCCGAAAAGGAGGTTCGTGTCATGGCTATTATCGGTATCGATTTGGGCACGACCAACAGCTGCGTCTCCGTCCTGGAGGGTGGCAAACCTGTGATTATTCCCAACGCAGAAGGCGGGCGCACCACCCCTTCTGTCGTTGCCTTTACCAAAAACGGAGAGCGTCTGGCCGGAGATTTGGCCCGCCGACAGGCGGTGACCAACAGCGAGGGAACCGTTTCTTCCATCAAACGCAAGATGGGCTCCGACTATCGTGTGGAACTGGGCGGAAAAAAGCGGACCCCGCAGGAAGTTTCGGCTCTTTTACTCCAAAAATTGAAACAAGATGCTGAAACTTATTTGGGTAGTCCGGTGACGGAGGCCGTGATTACCGTCCCCGCTTATTTTAACGACGCTCAACGGCAGGCCACAAAAGATGCCGGCCGCATTGCCGGTCTGACGGTACGCCGCATCATCAACGAGCCTACCGCTGCTGCACTGGCCTACGGACTGGATCACGAGGAAAATCAGAAAATCATGGTCTACGACTTTGGCGGAGGAACCTTCGATGTGTCCGTGATCGAGATTGGCGAGGGTGTAATCGAAGTTCTGGCCGTGTCCGGCGACAACCAACTGGGCGGCGATGATTTCGACCATCGTTTGGCCAACTATCTCATCAGCGAATTCAAGCTGATGCACAAGGTCAATCTGCAGAAGGATCCAGTGGCAATGCAGCGTGTACTGGAGGCAGCGGAAAAGGCAAAAATCGAGCTTTCCACCAGTCAGACGGCCACAGTCAATCTCCCCTTCCTCTCTTCCACCAAAGCCGGACCCATTCACATGGAACAGACGGTGACACGGCAGAAATTCAACGAACTGACCCGTGATCTGGTTGAACGGACATCCATGCCGGTGCAAACTGCTCTGAACGACGCAGGTCTGTCCATCTCTCAGATCAGCAAGGTGTTGATGGTCGGTGGTTCTACCCGCATTCCTGCCGTGGCGGAACATGTGCAAAAAATGACCGGAATGCAGCCCTGCCGAACCTTGAACCCCGACGAATGCGTTGCCATGGGCGCCGCCATTCAGGGTGGTTCTTTAGGCGGTCTGGCTCCTTTTGGCGGAGATTTGCTGCTTCTTGATGTCACACCTTTGTCCCTCTCCATCGAAACAATGGGCGGTGTCGCCACCCGTCTGATTGAACGCAATACCAAGCTTCCGGTGCGTTATGCTCAAATCTTCACCACCGCTTCCCCCTTCCAGACCTCTGTGGAGGTCCATGTGCTGCAAGGCGAACGCCCCATGGCCAAAGACAATAAAACCATCGGAAAATTCCGACTGACCGGCATCAAACGAGCTCCGCAGGGAGTTCCTCAGATTGAAGTAGTATTCGACATCGATCCGAACGGAATTCTGCGTGTATCCGCCAAGGATCTAAGCACCGGACGCGCTCAGGAAATCACGATCACCGCAAGTTCCAACCTGTCGGATGCGGAAATCGACGAAGCTATTCAGGATGCCCAGCAATATGCCCAGCAGGATGGTCTGCGGCGCACCTGTGTGGAGGAGCGAAACGAAGCTGAGCGCATGGTGTCCATGGTGAATGATGCGCTGCGCCAACAAGGCAAAGGGATGGACCGAAAACTGGTCAAGCAGCTGAAAAACCAGATGAGCGCCGTAACGAAGGCAGCTTCTCACATCCGCCCTGACAAACCCACCGATGAAATGCTGCAAGAATTGCGGCTGGCGGTGCATGTCTTACGCTATTCTTCTGCTCTCTCCGCTTTGGGGGTGAAGCTGGATGGTTAAACTGGAAATTGAGCTGGATGAGCTGGATTACGAAACCCTCATTGACCACTTTCTCCCTCAATTAACGGAGCATCTCCGCTCTTCCGGTAATCCGATTGGGATGCTGCTGTCCAATGGCATGTCAGCCTCGGTTGCCCGTGGTGTGCTGCGCTCTCTTAGTCAGGCGCAGAAAGATCAACTGACCTGTGATCTGCTCAACGGAAACAAGCAGAAGCTGATTGCAACCCTGGAAGATTCACTCGAACAAAAAGGCTTCCACCTGAGCGTGCGCTCTGCACACGCTTCCACGCACTGACACAACAGGCGCTGTTTTCCGCAGCGCCTGTCATTTTTTCTATCCTTTTCTTCGGATTCATGTTATGATAACAAGAATAGGAGGCGATTTTATGTCGATTATGGTCGAGCTTTACGATTCAGACGATCTGAACAATGTGCTGAGCCTTCTGGTGTATGCACCGGAAAAGGTCGTTTACATTGTGCCTTTCGGCACCGACTGCGCCTCTTTGAAGCACCGGTATCAAATTGTTTTGGAGCGGCACAAAATTCACACAGAAATGGAATTCATTCCCACAGATCCTTACAGTTTTTCCGCTCTTTGTAAAGTGCTGCTTAACATCCTTTCCCGTGGGGAGGTGTGCGCCTTGGAAATGACCGGCGGCACGGATGTCTCTCTTGCCGCTATGGGCGCCGTGGCAGCGGCCAACCAAGTCCCTTTACTGCGCTTCGAGTCAGACAGCAAACGCCCTCACTGGTATATCAGCCCCTGCCCCTTTCCTGTTCAGCGCTCGCCCAAGCTGTCCTGTGAAGATTGGTTTGCTCTGTACGGTGCAAAGTTCTCTACCAATGACACCCATTTCGAACCTTGGGATCTATCCGACGACTTCTGCCGGGAGGTGCGGTTGTTGTGGAATTTCTGCGCCCGGGACATTCCGCTTTGGAACGAGCACTGTTTTTTCCCGGTAAAGCTTGCGGACAAAACCGGAGGTCCGGATCCGCTGTTCGTCTCCCTCTCCCGTGCATCCTTCGAAAAAGAACTGCACGCCCCGGAATGGGACTTGGCGTTTCTATCCTATCTCCGCACGCATGGGATGATTTTGAACTGGGATGAAACTCCGGAACGCATCTCCTTTCGTTTCAAAGATCTGCAAACCATCCGGATCCTGAAAAAATCAGGCAATCTTTTGGAACTGTACACCTGCTGCGCCGCATTGAGCACCGGACAATTCCACGACTGCCAGCTGGGTGTTTTTATTAACTGGAATGGTATGGACACCAACCGCCCACCCAATTCCTGCACAACCAACGAATTGGATGTGTTTGCCATCCGTGGGGTGACTCCCTATTTCATTTCCTGCAAAAACGGAGAAGTACGCAACGACGCACTTTACGAACTGCAAAGTTTGGCCGATCATTTTGGCGGATCGCACATCAAAAAAGTCATTATCTCAACTTATGTAAATCCATCTGCAGCTTCCAGAGCACACTTGGCTCTTCGCGCTGACAACATGGGCATTCGCTTGGTCAGCCAAGTCCACACGATGGACGAAGCCACCTTCCGGGATGCCGTATTCCACGATTAAACCAAAGGAGGATCTCAACATGATCCATATGGCACAGAACATTCTTTGGCTTTTCCTCATCTATTCCTTTTTCGGATGGGTAGGAGAAACCACTCTCGCAGCAGCCAAAAAGAAGCGCTTATTGAACCGTGGCTTTCTGAATGCCCCCTTCTCTCCCATTTACGGCTTTGGCTGGCTTTTATTTGCCCTGTTTCTGCCGGGATTGAAAGGAAATCCCTTCTTTCTCTTTCTTGGCTGCACCATCTTGGCAGCAGGATTGGAATTTTTTACCGGAAAAATCCTTCAGCGCATCACCGGACATAAATGGTGGGATTATTCCGATTCCCGGTTTCATTTCGATGGTCTCATCTGTCTGCCCTATTCCATTCTTTGGGGGCTGTGCGGCATGGCCTGTCTGTACTTTACCGACGCATTCTTCCTGCGGCTGATTGCGCTGATTCCCACACTGCTGAGCACTGCCCTGCTTCTGACCATCTACATCCTGCTTGCGTTGGATTTGCTGGTCTGCGCTGCCGCTGCCTGGAACTTCAAGTTGGATATTAAACTTGCATCCGAAGCTTCCCGCCACCTCAAAAAGCTGTCCAACCTTTTGGACAATGCATTGACACGAGCGGTACAACGCCGCATGAAAAAGGCCTATCCTACACTGAACGAAAAGGAAACGACCGACCAGGGACCGAACGATCTCCAAAAAACCAAATTTGCCCAAGGCATCTGCTTCTCCAAGATCTTTGTTCTCTTTATGATTGCCGCCTTCTTGGGGGACATCATTGAAACTATTTTCTGCCGCATCACCGCCGGTCGATGGATGAGCCGCAGCAGCGTTGTCTTTGGTCCCTTCTCCATCGTATGGGGATTAGGTGCGGTATTCCTGACCTTGATTCTGTATCGTCACAGAAACCGCAGCGACAGCTATGTTTTTGTACTTGGTACCGTTCTGGGCGGCGCATATGAATGGCTCTGCTCGGTGTTTACGGAATTGGTCTTCGGCACAGTTTTCTGGGATTACAGCCACCTGCCCTTCAATCTGGGCGGCCGCATCAATCTGCTCTTCTGTTTCTTCTGGGGCATCGTTTCCGTGGTGTGGCTCAAGTTCCTGTATCCAAGGCTGTCCGATTTGATCGAGCGCATTCCCATGCGTATCGGTCGCATTCTGACATGGGTACTGCTGGTCTTTATGATATGCAATGTAATCGTTTCTTCTATGGCACTCAATCGCTTCAATCAGCGGCAAACGATGGAGACACCTCCTAATTCGTCCATTGGTACTTTGATGGACGAATATTTCCCGGACGAACGCATCTGGAAAATTTATCCCAATCTTAAATTTGCAGATGATCTGAAATAAACATAGCAACACGGCTGTCTTACGACAGCCGTGTTCTTGGTTTCAGGCAGCCGGACTCTGCATGCCTGCATGGTCAATGGTGTACTCACCCTTAACGATCAATTCTGAAATTGGCACAAAAGTATAGCCTTCTTCGGTCAGCGTTGTCAGAATCTCATCCAGCGCATCCGGCGTGTATTTGGCATCATTGTGGCAAAGGATAATGGCCCCCGGATGTACTTTATCCACAACTCTGTGCAAAATACTGTCCGCCGTTGCGGTATCCTGCCAATCCAGTGAATCCACCGACCACTGGATCGGTTCCATATCCAGCGAACGCACTACATTGACCGTACTGTCATTGTAATCTCCATAAGGGAACCGCAGCAATGTGGGGCGCTTTCCCGTGATTGCTTCCACCTTATCATTACAGGTTTCGATCTCTTTCCGCACCTCTTCTGTGCTACACTCTGGAAAGTGTGGATGGGTATTGGAATGGTTCATTACCTCATGTCCCGCTTCCGCCAGTCGCTTTACTTCTTCGGGATAGGTGTCTACCCACTGTCCCACGACAAAAAAGGTGGCTTTTACCTGATGCTTTCCCAGAATCTCGATCAATCGGTCGGTATCGTCCGCTCCCCACGCAGCATCAAACGATATGGCGATCTTCTTCTCCCCTTCCGGCTGTTCCACACAATAGATCGGCAGCTGCCGGGCGGCGGCCGAGGCCCCAATACTGACCGGAAGATTAACCGCCGCAAGCATCAGCAGGGCAATCAGAACGCAGAGCGTTCCTGTCCAAACTTTTTTACGAATCACCAGCACTTTCATCCTCAAAACCCCTTTCAAACACCAATGTATGTCCGATTTGCAAAAATAGAATCAAAACAATTTTACAGAACACAAACGCAAATTTTCCAATCATTTCCTTTTGTAAATTGTTTGGTCAATTCATTGCAATACCTCCAATTTGTCTTGACTTATACGGATAACAGTTATATAATTTGCACAAGAGAATATGTATCTTCTTCATAACAACAGACACCCGCGAGTGTCCTTCAAGTCTAACTTTTGGAGGTGCTTCCTATCAATACCAAGAATCTTTCCGAATTCGACTCCCGCCTGAATTCCTTCTTGAACGGGAACTGCGATGACGCCTATCAGATGTTGGGCTGTCATCCCGACGAGGAAAACGGAGTTTCCGGTTTTCGGTTCCGTGTCTGGGCTCCAAACGCTCAGGGTGTTGCCCTCGTCGGCGATTTTAACCAGTGGAATGACGAGACCGACCCGCTCCACCCGATTCGGGGCGGTATCTGGGAATGCTTTACCCCGCTGGTACATCAAGGTGACCTATACAAATTCGCCATCCACACCCGGGATGGCCGCACCTTGATGAAAGCCGATCCTTACGCTTACTTTTCCGAGCTTCGCCCCAACACCGCCTCCCGTGTGTGGGATCTTTCCCACTATGACTGGAACGATGCAAACTGGCTGAATTTCCGTCGAAAAAAACCACTGTACCACAAACCTCTCAACATCTATGAGGTGCATTTGGGCTCTTGGCGGCGGACTGCGGAGAACGAATGGCTCTCCTACCGAGAAACTGCACATTATTTGGTCCCCTATGTGAAGGAAATGGGCTACACGCATGTGGAATTACTGCCCATCACCGAGCATCCTTTGGATATGTCCTGGGGCTACCAGACCACCGGATATTTTGCCCCCACCTCACGCTACGGCGAACCGGAAGATTTCAAATATCTGGTGGATCAGCTGCATCAGGCCGGCATTGGCGTCATTCTGGACTGGGTCCCTGCTCATTTTACCAAGGATGCCTTTGGTCTATATGAGTTTGACGGCACCCCCTGCTACGAATATGCAGACCCCAGAAAGGGCGAGCATCGCCAGTGGGGCACTCGCATCTTTGACTTTGGCCGCAATGAGGTGCGAAACTTCCTCTTCTCCTCTGCCATGTTCTGGATCAACGAGTACCACATCGACGGACTCCGGGTGGATGCCGTCAGTTCCATGCTCTATCTGGACTTTGGCCGCAGCGATGGAGATTGGATCCCCAATAAATACGGCGGAAAAGAAAATCTAGAGGCTGTCGATTTTATTCGTGCCCTCAACCGTCTGGTATTCAAGTGGCATCCGGATGTACTCATGGTTGCAGAGGAGTCCACCTCTTGGGAGCATGTGACCGGTCCCTTGGAGCAAAGTGACACCGCTCTCGGCTTCAATTTCAAGTGGAACATGGGCTGGATGAACGATGCTCTGCACTATCAGAAAATGGACAGCTACTTCCGACAGTTCAACCATCGGGATCTGACCTTCCCGCTGGTGTACGCCTTTAGCGAAAACTACATTTTGCCCATCAGCCACGATGAAGTAGTACACATGAAGGGCAGTATGCTGGGCAAGATGCCCGGGGATGACGAAGCAAAGTTTGCCGGCGTCCGAGCGTTCTATGTGTACATGATGACCATTCCAGGCAAAAAGCTGAACATCATGGGCACGGAGATCGGTCAGTTCAATGAGTGGCACTATGAATACTCTCTGGACTGGCACCTTTTGGACTACCCCCAGCACCAAAAGCATCAGGCCTTCTTCAAAGCACTGAACAACCTGTATCTCCAACGCTCGGAGCTTTGGGAGATTGATGATGACTGGAGCGGCTTCCAGTGGATTGAGCCTAATGATGCCAACGGAAATACCCTGATTTATATTCGCAAGGATCGAAAGCAGCATGAGCTGATTGTGGCGGTAAATTTCTCCCCCACCCATCACAAGCAATATTGCATGGGTGTACCTGTAGCAGGCACTTATGAAGTACTGTTCGATTCGGATGCCGAAGAATTTGGTGGAAAAGGACGCGGACAGACCAGCCCTGTCAAAACCTTTGCCAATCCCTGTCACGGTTTCGATCATTCGCTGATGGTGGATCTACCCCCCTATTCCGGTGTGATTCTTCGCTGCAGCCGCAGAAATCCCGTTCGCAAAGGTCCTTACAGCAGAACCTCCAAAACAGCTGCCGCAAAATCTGCCAAACCCGGAACGCGAATTTAACCGTTTACAAGGTTCTAACGACATTTAATTTCAGTTCAGTTTAGCATTATTTCTGCATATATTGAGCGAGAGGTGACTTTATCATGAAAAAGGAAATGGTTGCCATGCTGCTGGCCGGCGGACAAGGTTCCAGATTGTACGCTCTGACCAGCCAGGTGGCTAAGCCCGCCGTTCCATTCGGCGGAAAATATCGCATCATCGACTTCCCCTTGTCCAACTGTGTCAACTCCGGCATCGATACCGTGGGTGTGCTCACCCAGTATCAGCCCCTGAAGTTGAACTCTTATCTCGGCAATGGACAACCCTGGGATCTGGACCGTTCCGACGGTGGCTTGCACATCCTGCCCCCTTATGTACAGAAGGGTGATGTAGGCACCTGGTTCAAGGGGACAGCCAATGCGATCTACCAAAACATCAACTTTATCGACGAATATGACCCAGATTATGTGCTGATTCTCTCTGGTGACCACATTTACAAAATGGATTACGACCAAATGCTGGCTCACCACAAGGCACAGCAAGCCACCGCAACCATCTCGGTCCTTGAGGTCACGATGGAAGAGGCCACTCGCTTTGGCATCATGAATGTGGATGAAAACGATGTGATCTACGAGTTCGAGGAAAAGCCGGCACACCCGAAGAGCAATCTGGCCTCTATGGGCATTTACATCTTCGACTGGCCTAAGCTGCGCCAGTATTTGATTGAAGACGAGGCAAACCCCAATTCGGCAAACGATTTCGGCAAAAACATTATTCCTGCTATGTTGGCAAACGGCGAGAAGTTGGCCGCCTACCGTTTTAAGGGGTACTGGAAGGATGTAGGCACGATCCAGTCCCTGTGGGATGCAAACATGGACATGCTGGATGTAAACAATCCCGATGGCATTGATGTATATGATCCCGAATGGCCCATTCTGGCCCGCAATCCCATCCGTCCTCCTCACATTACCGGTGCCAGTGCCACGGTGAAAGAATCTTTGGTTACGGACGGCTGCAAGATCTACGGCGATGTGACGCACTCGGTTCTGTTCCACTCGGTCACGGTGGAAAAGGGCGCCACGGTTACCAACAGTGTCATCATGCCCAACACGGTCATTAAGGCCGGTGCAGTAGTGGATCACGCCATCGTGGCAGAAAATGCTGTGGTGGGTGTGGCCGCTCAGGTGGGCGTGGACACGGAGGATGGTGCATCCGGCGTCACGGTCGTGGCTGGCGGTGTCGTCCTCAAACCCGGTGTAAAAATCCCTTACGGTGCCATTTGCACCGAATCTCCGAAAGGTGGTGACGAGGAATGACCACTCAGTTGCATGGTATTCTCTTCGCTTATCGTGACAATCTCCATTTGCGTGAACTGACCAGCCATCGTACGGTGGCCTCCATTCCCTTTGGCGGTCGTTACCGGATGTGCGATTTCATGCTGTCCAACATGGTCAATGCCGGTATCACCGACATCGGTGTGGTTATGCAGGAAAAATGCCAGTCGCTTCTGGATCATTTGGGCAGCGGCAAGGACTGGGATCTGGCCAGAAAGCGCGGCGGGCTCCGTGTCCTGCCTCCTTTCACCCAAACTCGCACCTTCCGTGGCAAAATGGAAGCACTCTATGCTGTATACAGCTATTTGGACGACATCCGTCAGGATTATGTGGTCATGGCCGACGGTGATTTGGCTTGCAGCATCGATTTGGAGTCTGTATTTGAAGAACATTTGAAGAGCGGTGCAGATATCACTGCAGTTTGCACCAAAACTCGCTCCGGCGAACCCAAGCTGTCCACTTATTTTGAAGTAGCCGAGGATGGCCGCATCGTGGATGTGTTGGACGGTCCCAACGCACCCGTCGGCATGGAATCCTTAAAGGTTTACATCCTTTCCACCAAAAAGCTGCTGGAGCTGGTGGATTACTGCGCTTCCCACAATATGGATTCCTTCACCACCGGCGTTCTGCTGGGCATGAAGGACAAGTTAAACATCCGTGCCTTCGTGTACGACGGCTATGTGGCCCGTTTGACCAGCGTGGCCGGTTATTACAACCGCAGCATGGAACTGCTGAATGAAGATGTCAGCGCACAGCTCTTCAATCCGGATCATCCCATCTGCACCAAGGATCGCAGCGATCCTTCCACCTATTATGGTCCGGAATCCAAGTGTGTCCACTCTCTGGTCGCCGATGGCTGTATCATTGAAGGCACGGTGGAGGACTGCGTCATTTTCCGTGGTGTGCATGTTGGGAAAAACGCAGTGGTGAAAAACTGTGTTCTGATGCAGGACACAGTGGTGGAGGACTCTGCATCTATCCGCTATGTCATCGCTGATAAGGATGTCACCATCAAGGCGCATCGCACCCTGTCCGGTCATGCCAGCTATCCGTTGGCCATCGACAAGGGCTGCATTATCTAATACAGTTTCTAGCCCGGGATCCGCATGGGTTCCGGGCTACCTTCCATGAAAGGAATTTTGTATGAACATTCTATTTGCTGCCTCTGAGGTCGCTCCTTTTATCAAAACCGGGGGTCTGGCCGATGTGGCCGGTTCGCTGCCCCCTGCCCTGGCGGAACTGGGGCATGATGTCCGTGTGATTCTTCCGTTGTATGAGGGCATCGGTGAGTCTTGGCGCAATGAGATGACCTTCGTCAAATACTACTTTGTCCGTTTGGGCTGGCGCAGCCTGTACTGCGGTCTGTTTCAGCTGGAACGCAATGGGGTAACCTATTATTTTGTGGACAACGAAGGCTACTTTAAACGCAACGGACTGTATGGACATTTCGACGACGCCGAACGCTTTGCCTTCTTCTCCCGTGCGGTGATTGAGACTCCCGATCAAATCGACTGGGCTCCGGATGTGATCCATTGCAACGACTGGCAGACTGCTCTGGTCCCGGTCTATCTGTTGGAGGAACGGTATCACCGCCACACACTGGCACAAACCAAGAGCGTGTTTACCATTCACAACATTGAGTATCAGGGCCGCTATGGTCGTGAAGTTCTGGTCGATGTATTTGGCCTGGATTACAGTTATTTTAACGAGAACATGCTTAAAATGTATGACGATGTGTCCATGATGAAGGGGGCTATTTATGCCAGTGATTATGTCACCACGGTTTCCCCCAACTATGCCAACGAATTGCAGTATTCCTTCTACGCTCACGGTCTGGAAGGCGTGATTGCCGCCAACCGTTACAAGATGCGTGGCATTCTCAATGGTATTGACATGGCCGCAAATGATCCTTCCACCAGCAAGGGTATTTTTGAAAATTACACAAGCCAAGATCACAGCGGAAAGGCCGCTTGTAAAACCTATCTTCAGTCAAAGCTGGGCCTGCATCAAGATCCCAATGTTCCAATTGTGGCCTGTGTTTCCCGCTTGGTGGGTCACAAAGGATTTGAGCTTGTTACCCAGGCCTTCCACAGCATGATGGAACTGAACATCCAGTTTGTCGTGTTGGGTACCGGCGAATGGGGCTATGAGCAGTTCTTCCGCAATGCACAAATCCAGTATCCAGGCAGAGTGAGCACAAACTTGATGTATTCCGCTCCCCTCTCCAACGCCATTTACTCCGGTGCAGATCTGTTCCTGATGCCTTCTATCGCCGAGCCCTGCGGCCTCAGCCAGATGTTTGCTATGCGCTACGGCACAGTCCCCGTGGTCCGCACCACCGGTGGTCTGGCAGACAGCGTACCACCCTATCAACCCAACGAAGACACCGGCCTTGGCTTTACCTTCGGAAGTGTTAATCCTTGGGATATGTTGGATGCGGTCCGCCGTGCTGTGGATGTGTATCAGCTAAATCCGGAGGCTTGGTCCCGACTCGTCACCAGAGATATGGAGGCAGATTTCAGCTGGGACCGCTCTGCTCTTGAATATCAGGATGTTTATCAGAGAATTCACCCCTAAATTCTTTGAAACCCCTTGAAACAACTAGGTTTTCTTGACAGCGATACCAATTTTTGATAAATTGGTATCGCTGTATTCCAGCATTGCGAGTTTTGATATGGAGGAAGATCCAATGAATTATTCCAAAGATGATTTTAAGCTGCTGATTTCAGAGAAATTGCGGCGTAATTTTGGCACAAACCCTGCTGAAGCAGACCGCCAGCAGATGTTCAAAGCCTGTGCAATGGTGATTCGTGATATTATGAGCGAACACGGTGTCACCACCCGCTCCGAAATTGAGAAGAAACAGGCCCGTGAGGTGCATTATCTCTCCCTGGAATTTCTGATGGGCCGCTCGCTGGAAAAGAATGCATTTAATCTTGGTGTGCTGTCCCCTCTGAAGGCTGCCATTGAAGATATGGGTTTTAAGGCCGCTGACCTCTTTGAAGCTGAGCCGGATGCCGGTTTGGGCAACGGTGGTCTGGGCCGTCTGGCCGCCTGCTACCTCGACTCGATGACTACCCTGGAAATTCCTGCCACCGGCTATTCGATTTGCTATGAGTTGGGCATTTTTAGTCAGAAAATCATTGATGGAAAGCAGGTCGAACTGGCAGACACTTGGAAAGAAATGGGTGATGCATGGCTTATGTCTCACCCCAGCGATGCAGAAACCGTTCGTTTTGGCGGCAAGGTATCCACCCACTGGGAGTATGGCCGATGCATCGTGGAAGAGACTGGTTTCACTTCCGTGCTGGCGGTTCCCTGCGACATGAAAATCGCCGGCTACAAAACCGACTTTGTAAACAATCTCCGCCTGTGGGAGGCGAAGAGCGCCGTTCCCGTGGACATGAACTACTACTCCACCGGCGAATACCTCCGAGCGGTGGAGTCTCAGGCCATGGCAGAGGTCATTTCCAAGGTCCTCTACCCCGCCGATAACCATCCGGAAGGAAAAAGCCTGCGCCTTAAGCAGCAGTACTTCTTTGTGTCCGCTACCATTCAGTCCTTGTTCCGCAAGCACATGCAGCAGTATGGTACGCTGCATAATTTCCACGAAAAGCATGTGATCCAAATCAATGACACTCATCCTACACTGGTCATTCCTGAAATGATGCGCCTGATGATGGATGAACATGGCATGAGTTGGGAGGATGCATGGTATATCACTTCCCACACGGTGGCTTACACCAACCATACCGTGCTGGCGGAGGCACTGGAGCGCTGGCCGCAGAATCTGGTTGCCTCTCTCCTGCCCCGTATTTGGATGATTCTGTGCGAAATCAATGACCGCTATTTGGATGAACTGCGGGTGTTCTTCCACGGTGATGAACATAAGCTGCAGGAAATGGCTGTCATTTGGGGCGGTGAAGTCCGCATGGCCAACCTCTGCGTTGCCACCTGCTTTGCCGTCAACGGTGTTTCTGCCCTCCATTCTGACATTCTGCGAAAGGATGTTTTCCACTCTGCATGGCTGCGTACGCCGGAGAAGTTCCGCAATGTCACGAACGGTGTGGACCACCGCCGTTGGCTGACCGAGGCAAATCCGGAACTGCATCAGTTGATTTCGGACTGCATTGGTGACGATTATCTCATTCACCCCGAAAAGCTCAGCGAACTGGAAGCCTTTGCCAACGATGCCGCTGTGCTGAAGCGCATGGGTAAGATCAAGTGGGACAACAAGGTGAAGTTTGCGGCCTATGTTCAGAAGGAATATGGCATTGAAGTCAATGTGGACGCCATTTTTGATGTACAGGTCAAGCGTTTGCATGAATACAAGCGTCAGCTGCTGAATGTGCTGAATATTTTGCACCTCTATCTGCAAATCAAAGCAAATCCTAAGGCTGCGTTTACACCTCAAGTCTTCTTCTTTGGCGCTAAGGCAGCTCCGGGCTATGCCGTTGCCAAGCGCATCATTGAGCTTATCAATTCAGTGTCCTATCACATCAACAACGATCCCGACTGTAAGGGAAAACTGCAGGTCTTCTTCCTGGAAAACTATCGAGTCTCTCTGGCCGAAAAACTGATGCCCGCTGCTGAAATCTCGGAGCAGATCTCCACGGCCGGCAAAGAAGCCTCCGGCACTGGCAACATGAAGTTCATGATGAACGGCGCTCTCACCATCGGCACTATGGATGGCGCCAATGTGGAAATGTACGAAAAGCTGGGAGATGACAACATCTTCATTTTCGGTCTGCGTGCTCACGAAGTAGAGAAGCTCAAGCAGCAGGGATACAACTCCTATCTCTACTACAACGGCAGCCCCATTCTGCGTGAAGTTTTGGATCTCATCAGCCATGGGTTTGCCGATGGCAAGAGTTACCCGGACATTACGAACCGTCTGCTTTATGGGCAAGGCTGCCCCGCAGATGAGTATCTGTTGCTGGCAGACTTTGAAAGCTATCGCCACACCCACAGCGTTCTGGTGGATGCATACAAGGATCAGAAGGCATGGAATCGCATGGCTCTGATCAATGTGGCTCGCTCCGGTATTTTTGCTGCGGATCGTTCTATTACTGATTATGCCGAAACCATCTGGCATGTAGATCACCGATAACATCAACAAAACCATCGCAACACGGCCCCTGATGAGAAATCCTCATCGGGGACCGTGTTCTCTTTTGGTCTGAAAGAGCCTCTTTCCCTGTGTTGTTTCCACTCGGTTGCTTCCACTCGGAGAATCAATGCGGTGGTTTTGGAATGGCTGCCATCAAGCCCATTGCCATGTCAAATGTTATCTTGTGCATTGCTAACGATTGCCTGCACAATCCGTCTTCTCCCATTTGGGAAATTCCACGTTCCAACAAGTTGTTGACAGCGCAACATCTATATGTTATGATACCAAACAAGTTGTGTAATCAACATCTTTCCGAAGGAGGCCCCTACGATGTTCTCTCGTTATGAATATTTTTCCACCTCAATTTCTGCCATTTATCATAACATTCAAAAAATCGAGCGAAACGAGATGGAATCCTACGGATTAAAAGGCAGTTTTGCTCCCTATTTGCTTGCCATGCTCCGCTATCCAGAGGGGATCACTGCCGCTGAACTGTGCGAAGTATGCGACAAAGACAAGGGGGCCGTCTCCCGTACGCTCAGCGAACTGGAGTTACGGGGTCTGATTTCTCGTCCGTTGGATGAGGTTGCTCGCTATCGAGCCCCGATTCGACTCACCGATGCAGGACAAACTGCCGCTGCTTTTGTGCAGCAACGGGCAACCCGTGCAGTAGAATTGGCCGGGACAGGACTGGCCGAACCAGACCGTCAAATCTTTTATGCCGCTCTGCAGCGGATTGCGTTGAATCTCAACTCGGTCGCCAAAGAGGGCATCCCTCCTTCCGAGTGACCCACGATTCCCCGCGGTTCATAGAACCACAAAACACCCGATCAAAGAGGAGTATGACTATGAGCATTCGTTTTATCATTGATTCCACCGCAGATATGCCGGACGAGCTGAAATCCAATTTTACCATTATTCCCCTCTCTGTCCACTTTGGGACGGAGGAATTTTTGGATGGCGTAACCATTAACAATCGGGAATTCTATCAAAAGCTGGTGGAAAGCGATGTCCTTCCCACCACCAGCCAGCCCACGCCAGCCGCGTATGCCGAGGCCTATCAAGAAGCCATCCAAGCCGGGGACGAAGTAATTGTGCTGACCCTGTCCTCCAAGCTGTCCGGCACTTATCAGAGCGCTTGCATTGCGGCATTGGACTTCCAGGACCATGTGTCGGTCATTGACACACAGAATGTGACCATCGGAGAAACCATTCTCGTTTTGCACGGCTTGCAGTTGGCTAAGGAAGGAAAAAGCAGAGCTGAAATCGTGGAAACGCTTCTGTCACTCCGTCATCGGGTACATCTGATTGCGATGGTGGATACCTTGGAATATTTGAAAAAAGGCGGCCGCATTTCTCCCAGCATGGCGCTAGCCGGCACTCTACTGTCCATTAAGCCGGTTCTTGGCATTGTAGATGGCGAAATTGCTATGCTCGGCAAGGCTCGTGGTTCCAAACAAGGCAACAATCTGCTGGTCAAAGAGATTCAGTCGGCCGGCGGTGTGGACTTTTCCATGCCGGTCCTGTTGGGCTACACCGGTATGGATGACACATTGCTGCAGAAGTACATTTCGGACAGCGCTATTCTGTGGGAGGAGCATGATGCTCCGCTTCCCTATGCGCTGGTAGGCAGCACGATCGGCACACATGTGGGCCCCGGAGCGATTGCAGCTGCATTTTTCAGCAAGGAATAATCGTTCTTCTAAAAAACGGATTGGTTTCTACCTGAAACCAATCCGTTTTTACTTATAGTGATAACAAATGTATGATTTCTTCAACCGCCTGTTCCGGTGTCGAACCCTGTTCCACCACAAAATCGGCCATTTCTGCATAGTAGGGTTCCCGTTGACGAAACCGCTCCACAAAAGCTTTTTCTCCCTCTTGTGCCAAGGGCCGCCCTGCCATTGAGCCAGTGCGGTAGCTTTCGACCGGGTCTCTCCGGAGCCAAACTATTACTCCACTCTTTTTCAGTGCAATTCGGTTCTCCTCTTGCAGCGGTATTCCGCCCCCTGTGGCAATGATGAGATCGGTCTGTCGGGCCAATTCCTGAACAACCTGCCGTTCCAGTGTCCGAAAATAAGCTTCTCCCTTCTCTGCAAACAGCTCCGGTATGGTTCGTCCGGTTCTTTGCTCAAGGCAGACATCGGTGTCCACAACAGTCCGATTCAGTCTTTGTCCCAATCGTGCGGCACAGGTCGATTTTCCGCAAGCCATCATACCAATCAACACAATATGTTTCATGCCTGCTCACCCAAGTTAGCGGCAAAATTACCGAATACCCGGAATCCTTCGGTCGACTGGGTCAACTCCCGCAGTGTTGAAGTCATCTCTGGGTCCAATAAATCTCCAGTAAACTCCACGAAAAACATATACTGAAATTTCTGACCCGGCATAGGACGAGACTCCAATCGCAGCAAGTTCCATCCATGGGCTGCAAAAATCGTCAACACCTCATGGAGTGAACCACTCTGATGTGGAACACAAAAACATGCCGAAATCTTAGTTCGGTCCTTTCGCAGTTCCATATTGGGTGACACAACCACAAAACGAGTGGTGTTCTCCTTACGATCATTGATCCCCTCTGCCAAAAGCTGCAATCCATACAACTCTGCACTTCGTTTGCTGCAAATAGCGGCCTTCGTCTGATCGTTGCCGTCCGCTACCATGCGGGCGCTGCCGGCAGTATCCGCCTGGGGAATCCGTTTCCAACTGGGATATTCACGCAAAAAACCTTCACACTGAAACAGTCCTTGTTCGTGGGAGTAGACACTTTGAATATCCTCCAGCCGACTGCCGGGCAATCCCATCAAACAGTGTGACACTGGCACCGTAACTTCTCCCACCAAGTAACATTCATAGGTAGACAGAAGATCGTAGACCTGTCGAATGGCCCCGGTGGAGGTGTTTTCGATGGGCAGCACACCATAGTCCGCTCTTCCTTGCTTAATGGCATCAAATACATCCTCAAATTGTGTCAGTCCACGGCTCTGCACATCCGGTCCGAAGAAGCGGAGGACTGCCATTTCACTGTATGCCCCCGGCTCGCCCTGATAGACGACCCGTGGATGCTCCACCGGATCACGCACAGCAGCAAGAGCCGTTTGAATTCGCAAATCGTCCTCTGAACCACACTCTTCCACCAGTTGTCTTTGCTGCCGTCGTGAAATGGCCATAATAGACTGATAGAGCAGCGAAACTTCTGTCTTCAAGTCCGAATTTGTCAGACATTCCGCCTTTTTACGCAGCACTTCCCGCTCCCGTCCAGCATCCAGCACTGGCATACCCACAGACTGCTTATAACGGCCAACCTGCTCTGTAACGGCCATACGCTGCTCAAAGAGCGCCACAATTTGCCGGTCAATTGCGTCAATTTCTTCCCGCAGGACTTGCAATTCACTCACAACCGGATCACTCCTTCCAGCAACTGGCACACCGCTAATGCAGCGGCCGCCTCAACTACCGGAACAGCTCTCTGGACCACGCACGGGTCATGACGGCCTCGAATCTCAAGGCTGGTTTCCAATCCGGTCTGTAAATCTACCGTCTGCTGCGTTTTGGCAATGGATGGAGTCGGGCGCATCGTCACAGAGAACACCACCGGCATCCCATTGGTAATCCCCCCATTGACCCCGCCGTTCCAATTTGTTTTGGTCTTGATTGTTCCATGCTCGAACACAAACGGATCGTTGTAGGCACTGCCCATCATATTGGCACACACCTCTCCTGCTCCAAATGAAATTCCCTTTACCGCAGGAATGGCAAACATATGACTCGCAAACACGCCTTCCACATTCTGTCCAAAATCCGGACTTCCGATCCCCGCCGGAAGCCCCAAAACGGCACACTCAATCACCCCGCCAATGCTGTCCCCTTGCGCTTTCGCAGCAAGAATACTTTGCTCCATAAGCTCCGTTTCCTGGGTTGACGGCACCGGCATGGATGCCAGTGCAGCAAACAACGCCGGAGTCAGCTCCTCTGTTCGGGTCACAAACGACACATCCTGGCCCTCACCCAACCGAAGAATATGAGCACCCACAGAAATCTGATGTCGTGCCAAAATCTGTTTGGCTACAGCTCCGGCAAAGACCAGCGGCGCCGTCAGACGGCCAGAAAAATGGCCGCCGCCTCTCGGATCATTACAGCCCTGATACCGCATCCGGCCGGAATAATCCGCATGACCGGGCCGAGGCAGGTCCTTCAGAGCCTTATAATCTCCCGAGTGGGCATTTTCATTGGCAATCACTGCACACAGCGGGGTTCCCGTTGTTTTTCCCTTGTACAGTCCGGACAGTATCTGTGGGCAATCCGACTCTCGCCGGGCAGTAGACATGGCATTTTTCCCAGGCGCACGCCGGTTCATTTCAAATGCAATTTGCTCCAAATCCAGTGCCACTCCAGAGGGCAGTCCCTCCAGAACCACGCCAATGGCAGGGCCATGGGATTCTCCAAAAATCATGTGTCGCATCCTTATCCCATCCTTTCAATCGCTCCGCCGAGAGCGACATAATCCTCCCAGAAATTGGGGTAGGATTTCCGTACACAGTCTGCGCCATGGAGCAAAATTTCACCTTCACTTCGGGTGGCCGCCATCGCCAACATCATGGCAATGCGATGGTCGTTGCAGCCGGAAACGATACCTCCCGAAAAGCGGGGCACACCGAAAATCACAAGTCGATCCTGCTCTTCTGTAATTTGGGCACCCAAGCAGTTCAGCTGTTCTGCCACCGTGTGAAGGCGATCGCTTTCCTTGATACGAAGGCGCCCAGCACCAACCAATCGGGTGCACTCTCCCGCACGCAAAGCGGACACAACAGCCAGTGGCGGCACCAGATCCGGACATTCCCGCACATCAATGGTCACGGTTCCCGGTTGCATCAGCTGCTCCATCTGCTGCAAAATGACTCGATCTCCTTGCCGGGACACTGGATTCATTCCCGCCACGCAAACCGCATTCCCCATATGGGCCGCCGCATAGTAAAAGGCTGCTTGCGAATAATCTGCCTCTACCCGGCCGACCGCCGGATGGTATACCTGCTTCCCCGGAATATGCCAGCCGCCCGAGATTTCGTCCACCTCAATTCCAAAGAAACGCAAAGCCTCTATGGTCATTTCCACATAACCGGAAGACTCCAAAGGAGTAGTTAACATAAGTTCAGAATCACCGGGCAACAAGGGCAGCGCAAACAACAGTCCGGTAATGAATTGGGAGGATACATTTCCTTCCAACCGATAACTTCCGGGTTCCAACCGACCTTCCACCCGGAGGACCCCCTCGGATTGGGTCCAACGCACCCCTTTTTCCTGAAACAGTCGTTTATATGGGTCCAGCGGCCGCTCCATCAATCGCTTTGCTCCGGTAAATTGACCACCTCCGGCAACCGCCAATGCAATCGGAATCAGAAACCGAAGTGTGGAGCCAGATTCTCCGCAATCCAAGCGTGGAACCGAATCGGATTGAGCGAAAGAACCATACTCCATCCCTCGCACGATCCCGACTTCTTCCCGAATATCTGCCCCCAACGACCGCATACAACGGATGGTGGCCATGATATCCTGCGAACACTGAATGCCTTCCAACTTACTTTCACCCTTTGCCAAAGCTGCACCAATCAGCAGTCGATGCGCCTGACTTTTAGAAGGCGGCGGCTGAATGGTGCCGGACAACTTGTGTGGAAACAGTTTAAGATCCATAGATTTCTCCCAGCAGCGCAAATAGGCGCTGCTTTTCTAATTTGACAATCTTTGCCCGGCCCAGCTGCTCCAACAAAATCATGTTGATTTCCAGCCCGGCGCCCTTCTTGTCCAAGCCAATGGTATTTTGATAGGCCTCCATGGGACAATCGATCCGCTCCGGCAGTTCGTAGCACCGGACTGCTGCCCGAATCCGTTCGGATGTGCCCGCCGGTGTGATACTCAGTCGTTCGCCCAGCTCTGCCGCCGCCACCATACCGGCAGCTACTGCCTGCCCGTGGGTGTAGGTTTCGTAATGATAGGCTTGCTCATAGGCATGCCCCAGTGTATGGCCGAAATTCAACAACATCCGAAGACCGGTATCTCGTTCATCCATTCGCACCACTTCGGCTTTCATGGAACAGCAAGTGTACAGCACTTCCTCAATCCGCTTCATCACGCCCTGCCTTCCGCCACAATCCATCAGCAGCCGGAAAAAATCTGAATCCTTGATACAGCCGTATTTGAGAACCTCTGCCATCCCATCATAGAACACAGCATCCGACAATGTGTTGAGGCACGCAGGATCCATCAGCACCAGTTTGGGCTGCCAGAAGGCTCCGACCAAATTTTTTCCGGCCGGCAGATCCACCGCTACCTTGCCTCCCACCGAAGAGTCTACCTGTGCCAGCAAGGTAGTAGGAATCTGAATCAAATCTACCCCTCGCAGGATGGTGGCCGCTGCAAATCCGGCCAAATCCCCGACAACACCTCCGCCCAAGGCTACCACTGCATCGGTTCGGGTCAGTTCAAACGCCATAAACTCCTCATACAGATGCTCCAGCTGTGTCATTGATTTGGATGCCTCACCCGCCGGAATGATCGTTGTATGTACGGAAAATCCGGCTTTTTTCAGACTCTGCCGCACCATATTTCCGTATAACGGTTCCACATGATGATCCGTGACCAAGGCCAGCTTTCGGGCCTTGGGCAGAACCTTGCGGCACAAATCTCCCGCCTGTTTCAAAATCCCATGCTCAATTTGAATCTCATAGGCTCTCCCGGGCAGTGGTACATTCAGCTTCCCCACGCGCTCACCTCATTTATGTCTCGATGGTTTTCCCTGTAATTTGGGTCAATGCCGTGATTTTCTGCATCAACCCACCGAACTGACTGGGGGTGATGCATTGTTGTCCGTCGCATTTGGCGTGCTTCGGATCATTATGCACTTCAATAATCAAGCCATCCGCTCCAGCCGCCACAGCTGCCATGGCCAACGGTTCTACCAACCACGCATAGCCGCCGGAATGGCTGGGATCCACCACAATGGGCAAATGACTCATTCGTTTGATGGCAGGAATGGCCGCAACATCCAGTGTATTCCGAGTTCCGGTTTCAAAGGTGCGGATGCCTCTCTCACAGAGAATCACATTTTCATTGCCTCCGGCCATAATATATTCTGCCGACATGATCCACTCTTCGTAGGTATTGGCCAAACCACGCTTCAAAAGGACTGGTTTGGACATCTTGCCCACTTCTTTCAACAGCTCAAAATTCTGCATATTCCGAGCGCCTATTTGGACCAAATCCACCGTTTCTTCAAACAATTCACAATAATAGGGACTCATCAGCTCCGTGACAATGGGCATACCGGCGGCTTCTTTGGCCTCCATCAACAGCTCCAAGCCTTCGACCCCCATCCCTTGGAAGGAATAGGGCGATGTGCGAGGCTTGAACGCACCTCCCCGCAGCAGAGCTGCTCCGCAGCTCTGCACCTCTTTAGCAATGGAGGTGATCTGCTCTCGGCTTTCCACAGAACAAGGCCCTGCCATCACCGCAAAATGTCCACCGCCCACACGGATGCCGCCGACATTTACCACAGAATCTTCCGGGTGGAATTTGCGATTCACTTTTTTATACGGTTCCTGCACACGCATGACTCGATCCACATGCTCATTGAGCATGATTTCCGTTTCGTTGACATGACTTGTGTCACCAATCAGACCCAACACGCAGCAGCCTACACCTTTGGTCACACCCACTTCCAATCCCATTTGTTCAAATTTGCAAACAAATGTTTGAATCACCTCAGGTTTGGTTCCAGGTTTCAGAATAACAACCATACCGATCCTCCTTCTCTGGATACAAAAAAGGCCCATTGACAAAATCAATGAGCCTGTACAATACGATTCCCCTTCTTGGGGTATCTCATTCATTTCGTCTTAGATTATCGCATGAAAACAAAGCCGGTACCCATAAATCGAGTCCAGCCCAGATATGCAGGATAAATAGAATTGAAATGAACAAAACGGGACATATTACTTCCTCGCTTTAATGTGATAGTTTAATTATAACAAGCTTGCGTTAAAATGCAACCCTTTTTTTCATTCGATCCGTTTTCTCCCTGCGGGGAAAACAAATTGACAGATCCGAAAATCATTTTTATAATGGAGACAATGTGTAAGAGAGAAAGGATGTTGTTCCTATGTTTCCTCGTTCCAGTGGTATTTTACTTCACTTGACCAGCCTGCCCGGCCCCTATGGCATTGGCACCATGGGGCGCTACGCCAGAGGTTTTATTGATTTTCTTCAGCAATCCGGCCAGCGGTACTGGCAGATGCTTCCGCTCGTTGTGACCGGAAAAGGCAACTCTCCCTATATGTCCACTTCCTCTGCCGCCGGAAATCCCTGGCTGATTGACTTAGAGCTGCTGTTTGATGCTGGTTTACTGACACAAGAGGAGCTTTCCTCCGCACGCTGGGATGATCCAGACCGCATTGATTTTGACTTTTTGCAGGAAACCCGTATCCCCTTACTCCGCAAAGCGTTTTCCCGTCTGAAGGAACCGCAGCTGAGCCAGGTAGATGCTTTTTTAGAGCAGCAGAAACGCTGGCTGCCGGATTATGCGCTGTTTATGGCCTGCCATACACACTTTGATCTGCCCTTCTACGAATGGCCGGACCCCGGTCTGGTACATCGCAGCAAGAGTGCGTTAACCCGTTATCGTAAGAAATTTAAGCAGGAAATCCGCTTCCATGCCTTCTTACAGTACACTTTCTTCCAGCAATGGCACACGCTGAAAGCATATGCAAACCAGAACGGCATTCAAATCATCGGCGACATTCCGTTCTATGTATCTCCGGATTCCGTGGATGTGTGGGTTCATCCGGAGCTGTTTCAGGTTGGCCAGGACTGCCGAGCCAAGCTGGTGGCCGGAGTGCCTCCGGATCTCTTCACTGACGAGGGGCAATTCTGGGGAAATCCCCTGTATCATTGGCCGGAACACGAGAAGAACGGCTACGCTTGGTGGTGCAATCGCATTCAGCAATCCATGTCCTTTTATGATGTGATCCGTATTGACCACTTCCGAGGCTTTGACTCCTACTGGGAGATCCCGGCAGAAGCGGAATCGGCCAAAGAAGGCCGCTGGCATGCCGGTCCCGGCATGAAACTGATGGATGCCATTCGGACACAGGTACCCGAAGCCGTTTTCATTGCCGAAGATCTGGGCGATCTGACCGCTTCGGCCTATCAGTTCATCCGGGATTCCGAACTGCCCGGTATGCGTGTCCTGGTCGATGCTTTCCATGACTTGAACGGCAATTCTTCCTTCCTTCCCCACCACTGTGTACCCAACTCTGTGATGTACACCGGAACACACGATACTCCCACCTTTATGGAATGGTATGCCACCAAGGCATCGTGGGAGCAGCGACAGTATGCCAAGGAATATCTCCGTCTCAGCGAAGATGTGGGATACAGCTGGGGCATGATGGCCGGCGCATGGAGCAGCGTTTCCTCCCTCGCCATTGCCCCGTTCCAAGATGTGCTTGGACTGGGTGGGGATGCCAGAATGAACACCCCCGGCACAGTCGGCCCCCACAACTGGAGCTGGCGTGTGCGGAAGGAGGCCTTTAATTCCGAGGTTGCCAGCCGCCTGTCCCGCTTGACTTGGCTGTACGGCCGCAGACACTGAATCGGGCTCAAAAACCACAACACCGAAGACGGAAATCCGTCTTCGGTGTTGTTTTATTATGCGGTGCTTTCCTCCGCCGAATGTTCAAACGCCGTCAGCGTCACAGTGCCGCAAAAATGCTCATAATCCAGCATGAAGTAGTTTCCGCCGCCGGTCAGTACGAAGTCACCTTCAAAATTTCCCTGTGCATCCGGTTTCAACTCCTGCACTTCTTTTCCCAGCCGGATCCGCAGACAAACAGCGCCGGAAGTTTGCTCCACATGGCCCTGCAGATGTACCGTGCGCTCCTGAAGCGATGCACCACCAAACACCACATCCCGTCCGCTGCTCTCCTTACAGTCGGCGTAATAGGTACCAACATACGCATTCTCGCCATAAGTGCGTGTGCCGATCAGCTTGGCATCCGGAGTGATCTGTGTCTTTCCGCACAGCTCCACCACACGCTCCCACCGTTGCAGGAGCTGTTGTGGATCTAATTTTACTCCGCTGCAGGCGGTCGTACCAACCAACATGGCCGCTATGCACACAATCAGCAGCCATACCTTTGATAACCGCTTCATCTCCGCCTCACCTCTTTACAATTTTATAATAGGTCTTTGCCGTGTAAAGATAAACGCACACATAGAACAGGAGGAACACTCCGAAGCAGATCAGCGTCACATAAAGGAACAAGTTGGAGCGTTGGAATCCAATCATTTCCACGATTCGTTTCAAAATCGGGAATGCAACGGCAAGGTGAATCCCTGCCATGATCGGAGGTAGGAAGAAAACCGTCAAAATCTGCGAATGGATGGCTTTTTTTACCTCCTTATGGCTCATGCCCACCTTTTGCAGAATCTGGAATCGCTCCTGATCCTCATAGCCCTCCGAAAGCTGCTTATAGTAGATCATCAACACCGTTGCAACAGTAAACAGCAGGCCGAGGCTGATTCCGATGAAGAACATTCCGCTGAACAAGCCGGTGAAGGTGGCCTTTTCCGCAAGATGGCTCTCACAGGTGAAGTCATATCGATCGAACAAGCTGCGAATCACCGGACGAAACGCATCCTGCTTTGTTTCTCCGGCACTGGTGTCAAAGCCATAGTAAAAACTTTTCTCCGATGCCAGTTCTCCATATGCTTCCTTCTGGGTAGCATAAATGGATTCAAACTCCGATTCACTACACACCAGATAGAGATAGTCCGATATATTCGCTACTGTATCTCCGTTTTTGGGGTATTCCTTCACATGCTCCTTGACGGTATAGGTTTTGCCATACAGAGTCAAGGTTGGTTCCGTCCAATGCAGACGCTTGGTATGCACCAAAACCTCGCCATCCTGCAGTGTTTTCTGTGCTCCGGTCACCGCATTGTAGTCGTCAATCGGGACCAGCATCAGAATACAAGGGGCCATATAGGCATTATCCGGAACATCAAACTGACTGCCATTTCGTTCCACACCAAAGTCTAAATAGCGATAGGAAACTTCCTCTGTGACAGGTACCCCTTCTTCCTGCTGCAGGGCGTGGAGTTCCGCAAGGAGTGCCTGCTGCCGCTCCGGCTCCTGTTCATCGATTTCACAGTTAAAATCATAGGGATATCGCTGCTTCATCATTTGGTCGGCCTCCATCATGAGGGAGCCTGTGGTGGAAATCATGACCAAAACCATGGTGGACATGATACAGATGCTAGCCAAGCCCATGGCGTTCTGCTTCATGCGATACATCAGGCCGGAAAGACTGATAAAATGGTTGGTTTGATAGTAGAAATGCTTATTCTTTTTTAACAGCTTCAAAAGTGCGACACTGCCTGTTGTAAAAATCAAATAAGTGGCCAGAATGACCAAAAGCGATGCAATCATGAAGTTGGGAATGGCCTCGATCGGATCCTGTTTACGCAAGGCAATCAGATATCCAGCCCCCAAAAGTACAAAACCCAGCACGGCCAGCATCCATTTTGCCTTTGGCTCACGCTCACCGGCCCTGCTTTCCCGCAGCAGCTCTGTCGGATTCATAATGTGTAGTTTCCAGACAAACCGCAGATAAATCAGCAGGAACGCAACCGCAAACAAGAACAATACATGAACCACGGCAGCCGGTGCGAGGAAAAAGCCCAGTTTGATTTCCATATGCATTAGCTTGACCGCACCCAAAAATGCCAGCTTGTCCAGCAGGATTCCTGCTGCCAGACCGCCCACAACGGTAATGCCATAGCTGTACAAAAATTCAAAGGCCACTGTTTTGGCAATGTGCTTTTTGCCCATGCCGAGAATATTATAGAGCGCAAACTCCTTATTTCTCTGCTTCATCAAAAAATTATTGATGTAAAACAGAAATAGGACAATGAAAAAACAGGATACATCTCCACCCATTTGCAGCATGGAGTGGGCCGCCGCTCCGCCAAACTCCTGCCGCAGTCCGGGATTGAGAGACAGCGAGCGAAGAATATAGTAAATGGATGCACAAAGAATCGTGGTCAACAGATAAGGACCATAGGTTCTCCGGTTTTTCTTTAAGTTCGCTGCCGCCAGTTTGGGATAGAAGAATACAGCATTACGCATGGTCTTCACCGCCTGACATGAGCAGCGTCAATGTATCGGAGATTTTCTGAAACTGTTCTTCCTCCGTGCTGTTGCCCCGGTAAAGCTGATGGAACAGCGTGCCATCCTTGATAAACAGCACCCGTCCCGCATGACTGGCCGCCTTGGTCGAGTGAGTCACCATAACGATGGTCTGACCGCTTCGATTGATCTGATTGAAGATCTCCAGCAAGCTGTCAGACGCCTTGGAATCCAATGCCCCGGTGGGTTCATCCGACAATAGCAATTTCGGTTTGGTAATCAACGCACGGGCAACCGCCGCTCTCTGCTTCTGTCCACCGGACACTTCATAGGGATACTTATTCAGCAGTGAGGCAATCCCCAACTGCTCTGCAATGGGTTTCAGCTTGGCCTCCATGATTGGATACTTCTCTCCTGCCAGAACCAGTGGCAGAAAAATATTATCCTTCAGGGTGAAGGTGTCCAACAGATTGAAATCCTGGAACACAAACCCAAGATTATCCCGTCGGAAGGCTGACAGTTCCTTTTCTGAAACTTTGGAGAGCGTTTTTCCATCCAGTACAACGGTACCCTTAGTGGGCTGATCCAGTGCCGCCAAAATATTCAGCAGCGTGGTCTTTCCGGAACCGGATTCACCCATGATTGCCACATATTCTCCCTGGTCCACACTGAAGGACACACCGGAGAGTGCTTTGACCTGATTTGCGCCAAAGCGGCTTGTATACACTTTTTCCAAACATTTTGCTTCCAGCATTGCCATATGATGACCTCCTTTGCTTTGTGTCCTTAGTATAAACAATGCCGTCGAAATGCGACATTCAATCATGTGACATTTCGACGGCTTACTGTGACATTTTTGTAAGGTCTGTTATTCAACGCCAAGCGGCTCCCGTTTCAAATCAATCCAGACCGTGGTCCCTTGATTGACTTTCGATTCCACCCATATCGAATGGCCAAGTCGGTCTGCCGTTTCCTTGCAGAGATAAAGGCCAAGGCCCGTTGCTTTTTTATCACTTCGACCATTATATCCGGTAAACCCCTTCTCAAAGATGCGAGGAAGATCCTCCGGCGCAATGCCCATACCAGTATCGGAAATTTTTAGCAGCCCATTCGGCGTCACCTCCACCACGATACCTCCGGTTTTGGTATATTTAATGCTGTTGGAGAAAATTTGCTCCAACAAAAAAGAGAACCATTTTTCATCTGTCAACACATTCAGGTGTACATTTTCATAGGAAAGTGTCAGTTTCTTTTCGATAAATTGCGGTGCAAATTTACGGATGACACCACGCAGAACGGTATCAATATCATAGGTTTGAATGACAAAGTCAGAGCTTTGACTGTCCAGACGCAAGTAGGACAACACCATCTCCACATACTGTTCAATCCGAAACAGTTCCATCAGCAAAGCTCGGCTCTCTTTGGTATCTTCCCGTTGGAGCAGCATCTGCATCACAGCAATCGGCGTTTTAATCTGATGCACCCATGTGGAATAGAAATCCAAGGCCGTCTGTTCCCGCTGTTCCCACTCTGTTGTGGACTGGTGCAAATAAGCTTGCAACGCCGAAACGATTTCCCGCAGATCCTGTTCCGCTGCCGTCGCTGCCGCAGGCAGCTCATCCATTGCCCATGGAACTTGTGCAAGAATATGACGCAACTTCAGATGTGCACGATACACACGAACGATTCGAACACTTTCCATCAGGAGAAATAAAGCCGCCGACAACGCACCGGCATACCAAATTGCCTCTGTTTCAATGTGGTAAAGAAACAGGACCATTTGAAATAGGCCCAAACAAAGGCAGAAAAGCAGTCCATGCCATGCAAATTCTTTCCAGAGATATCTGGTTCCTATGCCCTGCTTCATGCTTCCGACTCCACCAAATAGCCGCTGCCTACTTTCGTTGTAATGAAATCCTGTAAACCGGCTTGCTGCAGCTTTTTCCGCAGTCGATTCACATTCACCGTCAAAGTATTTTCTTCCACATACACATCCATCTGCCACAGTTTGGTCATTAAGGTCTCACGGCTGACCACTTTTCCCTGATTGGCCATCAGCGTTTCCAAAATTTTGAATTCATTTTTGGTCAGGTCAATTTTTTCTCCGTGATAGGTCAAGGAGGTATCGTTCAGATTCAAGACCGCTCCTCGGTGCTCCAAAACAGGAATTTGCTGGGTGAGATGGTAGGTTCTACGCAGCATGGCCCCAATCTTGGCTGCCATGACCTCAAGATCCACCGGTTTGGCGATAAAGTCATCTCCTCCCATTTGCATTGCGGTCACAATATTCAGGTTATCCGAGGCAGAGGATAGGAACACAATCGGGACATTGGAGATCCTACGCAGTTCACTGCACCAATAATATCCGTTGAAAAAAGGCAGCTTAATATCCAGCAGCACTAAATGCGGTTGGAACTTCAAAAAAGAAGCCAGCACATTTTGAAAGTCCTCGGCACAGTACGCTTCGTACTGCATCGACTCTACTTGCTCCTGAATCACCTTAGCCAACGCTGCATCATCTTCGACAATCAGAATTTTGTACATATTATCCCCCGGCATCAAGACAGCTGTGTCACGGCTTCGTTTGATTTTCCTTGCCCTAATCTATGGTAAATCACGGCATACCGATAAAATGTATAGAGCAAAAACAGGATCATAATCAGAATCATTCCATGAACTGCGTGTGTCGGCAACTCCGGAAATAAAAACATAGTCAACATACAGACAAACAACACTGTGGTAGACACCTTTCCGCACCACTGTGCGCCATTGAGCATCTGTCCCTTTCGCAAATAGCGAATGCCCATAACAGCCATATACCCTTCCTTGACTATCATCAGCGCAAACAGCGCCCACATCATCGGATGTTTCCAAGCCAGACAGACCGCCAAGGCTGCATGGGTCAGCTTATCCGCCACCGGATCCAACACCTTTCCCACAGTGGTAATCATATGAAATCTTCGTGCCACCTGTCCATCCAAAAAATCGGTGAGACTGGAAATCAAAACCACACCGGAAGCCAAAAGATAATCCGTTCTCGTTTCCGCGCGAACATACAGCACACAAAAGACCGGAATCAACAGGAGTCGCAGCAGGCTCATCAAATTGGGAATGGAACATATTTCATGTTTATAATCAACGGTTTGTTTCATGATTATGACCTCTTTCTATCTCTACCTGAATTGATCAAGGCGTCGTCGAAAACAATGTCTCCCGCAGCATAGACAGCTGCTCCAGATCCATATATTCACTGTATGAAACCAAGGATACTTCTGTACCAGCCCGAAGTAATGCCGTTTTCCCACTGGCACTGATCCAAGTCTCCTCTAACTCGGTTTCCTGCCAACGGCCATACTCCTTCAACTCTGCCACAACCAGATTTGAAATCCAGCGATCTGCACAGCAATATGTTTCCGTGCTTAGGGATGCCTCCGCAGACACTTCCGTATAAGAGTACCGCTTCGCCAGCAGGGTTCCTCTGGTCTGATACTCCGAACCCTCCAGCGGTTCGTCCGGACGGAAGGACGCTAAGGTCAGCACCGGTGCTTTGGCTGCCATAGATCGAAGTCCTGTTCCAGACATCTGTTCTGCATCAATTTGAGGAAACATCAGTCCCAATACCAAGATCAGCGCAGAAAAAGCAGCTATCCCTGCCCCAATCCCTTTGCAAAGGCGCCACAATCCAAGCAAGCATGCAATGGCAATCCCAACGGCCAGCAAAAGAAATACGCCCTGATCCTGCCGTAAATCGAGCAAACCAAGCAACACGCCTGCCAGAATGGATGCACTGGTGATCCAAGGGGTCAGGCCGCGAAGCCATGCGCCTAAATAAGATGGCAGCAAAATCAAATTGACACCCAACAAACCGGTAAAGAACCAGCGCAGCAAATGCACACAAATTCCAGAATAAGAAAGATACCATCCCCGCTGGTAAAACGGAATCACAGTACTCAACAAGAAAAAGAACACAGTCACAATCAGGAGGGCAATCAAAGGTCCAAATCGCATCATAGAATTTGTCTGAATCCCCTCATTACAGAAAATTTGCTTTTCTAATCTTTCACGATCTAGCTTCGCACAGGGCAGAGCTTTGAAAAGCGCCATATTATTGTATCCACCCACCAATTCATAGCCATAGGGCAAGGGATCAAAATGTGGTGGAAGTGCCGCTGCGTGCTTCATCGGAATTGCCGCATAGGATAGGTCCTGTCGACTGCTTTTCTTGAATTCACCGGTAAACACACGCTCCACAGCAATCAATTCCAATCCTTTTCTTGCTAGGGCATCCAATCTTCGTTCCATATGCTTACTGTCAGAACTGAACAGGTATAAATAGCGTTTCATTGCTCTGCTTCCTTTCTTCCTGCTGACAAATCCACCGGAATTTCATAGCAAATCTGCATCGAGTCCGGAGTGACACAACAGCCCAGCGCACGAATCTGCACTCCCGCTTCCGATGCCGCCTGTAATGTTTTCGCAAACTTAGGATCTGTCTCCCAATTCGGCCGAAACAAGGTCATTCCATCCATTTGAACTACAAAGCAGATCCAAGCCTGATAGCCTTCTTGCACTGCGTGTATCAATTCCTCCAAATGTTTTACGCCTCGTTCGGTCGGTGCATCCGGAAAACGACACAAGCCATCTTGTTCCAGTGTAACCCCTTTTACTTCAACCAAATGTCGTTCTTGTCCACATTCAAAGTAAAAATCAATGCGAGAATTGCCATATTGATATTCCGGCTTAACAAAGGTAATTTCTTTTTTCAGGTTTCCGTCGGTCAACCAAGATCTAAAAACCTGGTTCGGTGCCTGTGAATCCATATTGATCAGTAAATGTTCTTTTTCAACTGCAACTAAATCATAAGCATACTTTCTTGTCTCGGCCTCTGAATGAACCAAGTATACGGTAGCACCGGGAACAAGCAACTCCCGACAGCGCCCCGTATTCTTCACATGTACTTTTTCTTCCCTTCCATCGAGAGATACTGTTGCAACAAACCGATTCTCCCGACTGCAGAAGGTTGCTTTTGTGATATTGGGATACTGCAATTATACCACTCCTTTGGGCAAAAAGAAAAGCGGTCAGATTTCTCTGACCGCTTTGTGTTGGCATTACCTATTTTCCCGGGCCGTCGCCAGCCAAGTATTTTCGGCGCAGGTGAGCTTAACTGCCGTGTTCGGAATGGGAACGGGTGGACCCTCACCGCAATCAACACCAACTTATCTTAATAAAGTCTTTCAACTTTACCAAAATACAATTCAATTTTAGCACATCGTGCTTCTCATGTCAAGAACATTTGGTGACCCGTACCGGATTCGAACCGATGTTAAAGGCGTGAGAGGCCTCTGTCTTAACCACTTGACCAACGGGCCGTCCAATTGTCTTTCCTCCC
>JARIAU010000075.1 GCA_029257695.1 Oscillospiraceae bacterium | reverse complement strand
GCAAAGATGATGTAAAGTTCATTAGACGGAATGAAAATATTTATTCTGGTGCGGAAGTAGAAGGTAAAGAAAAAATTATGAAATATCTTACTTCCTTCTATCCTAAAGTAGCAACAATGGCAAGAGTAATGGATCATGTCAAGAACGAAGAAGTTAAAGAGGCCTGTGATTTAGGTTATTATGATGGTGTGTTCTTTTGGGATGAAACAGACATATATCATTTTAGGGAATACAATATGCCATTAACAGAAGAATTTTTAGAGTTTATAAAAAAATTGAACTGAATTTAACAGAGTGAATTGCCTTAGCTTCTACTTAATTACGAGTAGAAGCTAAGGCCTTTTATATGCCTTTTTTACAGGGGTAAGGCAATAAAGAAATAACTGAATTTTAATGAAAGGGTTTGCGGGATTGCCGCAAAAACTTATGGAGGGTTCAAAATGGAAGAAGTAAATAACAGTACTGTTAACAAAGTAGTTGAAGAGACTACACAAGAAGAAGCAAAAAACTATACACAAAATGAAGTGTTAGCTCTCTTACAAAGTGAAACAGCTAAGAGAGGATCACAGGCACTTAAAACACAACAGAAGAAATTTGATAAGCATTTAGCCCTATATAGGCTAAAAAACAATCAGAAAGTGGTATTTCTCCGCTTGATTGCTTTTTATAATGTAAAACGGGCAGCGTCCTTTCTTTGGAAAAGACGCTGCCCGAGAGATCACTGGCTAAACAGGAACAGTTATACAACAGGAAGCATACCAGAGATAGCGGTAAAGACTAACCCCAGTACCGTCAGCAACAAGACGAACTTCCAGCAAGTCTTCCACCACTGGGGGAAGGAGATCTTGCAGACCGCCAGACCGGCAACCGTCATACCGGCGGTGGGGCTGATGGTATTCATAATCTGGTTTGCATACTGCAGGCAAGTCACCGAGGCTTCTGGATTCACTCCGACCAGTTCGGTGAGAGGTGCCATGACTGGAATGGTCAGGGCGGCCAGACCAGAAGAGGAGGGAATGAGCAGCGTAAGCACAGACTGCACTACATACATCACAGAAGTAAATACAGGGGTGGGAGCGCCAGCCAGCATGGAAGCCAGACTATTCAAGATGGTGTCGATAATCATGCCGCCCTCGGCCACAACCAGAATGCCGCGGGCAATGCCAATGATTACAGCTGCATAGGCAAAATCTTTGATGCCCTCCACGAAGGCCTCGGCCATTTCTTTTTCCTTCAAACCACCGATGATGCCGGCGAGCAGACCAATGGCAAGGAACACCATACTGATTTCATCCATATACCAGCCGTGGGTGACCAAGCCCCAAACAATGGTGCCCATACCGGCGGCAAAAATAATCAGCACAAGTTT
Organism: Oscillospiraceae bacterium; assembly: GCA_029257695.1. Classification (GTDB taxonomy): domain Bacteria; phylum Bacillota; class Clostridia; order Oscillospirales; family Oscillospiraceae; genus UMGS1766. The sequence continues at coordinate 5,124 of JARIAU010000075.1, read as the reverse complement.
CTGACGCAGAGTGAAGGGAACCTCCGTGCCGGAATCGGAAACGGCGAATTCCTGTCTCTTGAGAATATCGTCCTGATAGGTGATGGAGGACATGGGATTCTTTTTGACACGACGGGCATAGCGAATTACCCAGAAGATACCGAGAGCGGTGAATACAATCCACTGAATAAAACGGAACCAAAGCTGAGGGTTGCCATGGATTCCGGCAATTCCCTGAGAAATCAATACATTGAAGGGATTGGTCGTAGAGGCACAATAACCGAGCTGCGGACCCATGAAGCAAATCAGAAATGCGGTCATGGAGTCATAACCGAGCCCCATCATAATGGGCATGAAGATGGCATAAAAGGGGAGGGCCTCTTCCGACATACCAAAGGTGGTGCCGCCAATGGAGAATAAAAGCATGACGATGGGAATAATCAGGATGTCCTTATTCTTTAGCCGGCGGATAACGCGACTCATGCCGGCGTTGATGGCATTGGTCTTGGTAATGATGGCGAAGGTGCCGCCGATCAGAAGTACAAAGGCAACCACATCAGCGGCAGCTTGAATGCCACGGGTAGGAGCCATCAAAACTTCGGGGATTCCCTGCCGAAGATCATTGCCTTCGGCATCAATCTTCGGTACTTCATGGTAAGTACCCGCCACGGCGACCTCACGGGAACCGGCTGCGGTATCGATCGTTTGACGCTCAAACTGACCGCTGGGAATGACCCAAGTCAAAACAGCGAATAGAATAATCAGCAGAAATGCGATCGTATACACATGTGGCAACTCAAATTTCTTCTTTTTCTTTGATTTTTCGCTTGGCATAGGAAAAGCCTCCTTTGAAACCTACTTCTCTTTATGTTTGAGGGTGCAAACCCTCGATGCACAAAAATAAATTATACTATAACCATACCAGACATCATAAACATATTAAGATGTTATATACAGACTAATGGGTGAGACAGTTTTTGTCAAGTGTTTTCCGTATCTTTTTTTTCTTTGGGTGAGTATACAAATTTGTAAGGCTTGTTTTTGTAAGTTACAACAAAAGAACGCAGACGATGAGGTAGAACAAAGAACCGCCTGAACAGAGAAGTTCTGTTCAGGCGGTTTTGAATGTCTGGTGAGAGACCGATCAGATCAGGAATACATAACGATTTCCAACAATATACTGACGGCCAACAAATAGAGGAGAACCGTCCTTTGCGGTAAAATAAGCGTTCATGTAGAACAGCGGCTCGCCCAGAGGGACCTTGAGCAGCGAAGCCAGCGATTGAGATGCACGGACGATTTCCAGTGTGGTCTTCTTTGTGTTGCATGGATCGATCTGATATTTTTCCCGCAGCATATGGAACAAGGACTGGCCTTCCAAATCTTCGTGTTCCAAGAAGTGAAATTGGTTTACGGGATAGAAGTTGTTTTCGATTTGAACTGGTTCCCCATCGGCGAAGTGAACACGCTGGATATACAGCAAATTATCCCCTTGTTTTAATCCAAGAAAGCGTATTTCATCCTGTCTGGCAGGAACCAGCTGGAGTGCAGTTACCCGGACAGAGTGCGTCATGCCGTTTTGCTCGCATAGGTCGGAAAAACTCATGGTATCATCCGCATGTTCAATTTTTCGATGCAGCTTGGGACGATCCACATAGGTACCTTTTCCCTGACGCTTAACCAGATATCCTTCGGTACAAAGTTCGTCAACGGCACGGCGCACGGTAATGCGGCTGACGCAGTACTGCTCGCTGAGTTCTGGCTCGGAGGGGATTTTGTCACCATACTTATACTTTCCTTCTTCGATTGCGCCTTTAATATCCTCCATCAGTTGCTGATATAACGGCTTGAGAGAAGATTCGTTCAATTTCATGGCAGATAACCCCTTTTGTATCGTATCGTTATGAAATAGGGAGCCCCAAAACACAAGATGCGCCAACTACTTCAAATTAGCTTTAGTTTAGTCTATTTTTCCGTATTTTGCAAGTAAAGAACCGGCAAGCTGGCCCATGGTAGAAGAGGGGAGCTGGATTCTTTTGCGGACTGTCTTGAAATGTACCATGCTATATGCTATACTCATCATATGATGTTATATTATGTTATGACCTTGGCAAAGGGATACTCTGCCGTAGGATCAGAACAGAAAGAATCAAAGGAGGAAATCTTATGTCTTGGATGAAGGAGCTTTTTCAAACGGAGCGGCCGATCATTGGTTTGTTGCATCTGCGTGCCTTGCCGGGGGATCCGTTCTTTCCGGCAAATGGAAGCATTTATGAAGTGATTGAGGCGGCAAAGCGGGATTTGCTGGCTCTGCAAGAGGGAGGCGTGGATGGAATCCTGATTACCAATGAGTTTAGTCTGCCGTATGAAAAAAAGGTAAGCGGTGTGACATTGGCTTCGATGGGCATGGTAGTGGGAGCCATTTCTGACCTCATTCAGGTGCCATATGGCGTGGAGGCTATTTATGACGGCGATGCTACCATTGAAATCTGTGCAGCGACTGGAGCCAGTTTTACCAGATGCATGTTTACCGGAGCTTGGGCGGGGGACTTGGGACTCATTGATCGGGATGTAGCCCATACGCTTAGACTGAAAAAAAGTTTGGATCTGGAAGAATTGAAATTGTTCTACTTCGTTACCAGCGAGGGGGAAGTGTATCTAAATAATCGCTCCACTGTGGAAATTACAAAATCGATGCTGTTTAACTGCCACCCGGATTGTCTGGTGGTGGGCGGCTCGGCGGCAGGAGAAAACCCTGGTGCAGATGCGGTCCGACAGGTGCGGCAGGTTGCGGGAGATGTCCCGGTGGTTTGCGGAACCGGCTGCAAGCTGGAAAATGTAGAAGAAATTCTGAATGCTGGCAATGGGGCCTTTGTGGGAACGACCTTCAAGGTGGATGGAAAGTTTGAACAACCGGTAGATGCACACCGGGTGAAAGTGTTTATGGATGCGGTCCGTTCTTTCCGCAGGGACTAATAGAAGAGGGGGGTGGACACAGTGGCATCGTATTTTTTGGGTATTGATGTAGGTACGAATGAGAGTAAAGCAGTATTGATTGATGCGGCCTGTCGGGTGGTAACCTTCGCCAGCGAAGGACACAGCATGATGAATCCACATCCCGGATGGTTCGAGCATGATGCAGAGGAGGATTGGTGGGGAAGTTTCTGCCGTCTGTCCCGGCGTGTGCTGGACGACAGCGGCATCTCACCCAAGGATATTGGCTGTGTAGGCCTTTCGGCCCTTGGTTGTGACTGTGTTCCGGTGGATGAACACTGTAATGCACTTTGCAATGCAATTCTTTACGGGGTGGATTCCCGCAGTCACGAGGAAGTAGACTGGCTGACAGAGTACTATGGGGCAGAAGTACAGGAGCGGTTTGGTCATCCGATTTGTTCTTCGGATATATCACCGAAAATCTTGTGGATCAAGAACCATCGTCCGGAGGTGTATGCCAAAACGGCAAAGTTTTTGACCGGATCCTCGTATCTGTGTGCAAAACTGACCGGGAAATACACGATTGATAAGTACCTGGCAGAAGATTTCATGCCATTGTATGATTTGGAGCAGAACTGTGTGGATCAGGAGCATTGTCATCTGTTCTGCCGACCGGATCAGCTGGCTGATGTAAAGTATGCCACGGATATTGCAGGCGGAGTGACCGCCAAAGCAGCGGCACAAACCGGACTGGCGGAAGGAACTCCGGTACTGGTGGGTACAGGTGATTCCGGAGCAGAAGCGGTGTCTACGGGTGTATTTCAACCAGGGGATATTATGGTGCAGATGGGATCCAGCTGTTATTTTGTGTATTTATCCGATCATCTGGTGGAAGAAGAACGGCTCTGGCCGGGCACCTTTATTATTCCAAATGTGTACGCAACCTGTGCCGGAACCAACACAGCAGGGACTCTGACAAAGTGGTTTCGAGATGAAATTTACAGCGATCTGAAGGATGCAGAAGCGGCAGGCGGAATGAATGCGTATGCCGCCATGGCACAAGCGGTGGAACACATTCCAGCCGGTAGTGATGGTGTGGTTTGCTTGCCGTATTTTGCAGGTGAGCGAACCCCTATCAATGATCCGTTTGCAAAAGGAATGTTTTTTGGACTGAATCTGAATCACACTAGAGCACACCTCTATAAAGCAGCGCTGGAGGGGATTGGTTATACCATTGCACAGCATTTTGATATTTTGGAGGAGGATCACCTTCCGGTCAAAAAGATTATGGCCGTAGGTGGTGGCACCAAGAATCGGGTGTGGTTGCAGGTGGTGGCAGATATCTTGGGACGCCCGATCTGCACAGCGAAGATTTCGTTTGGAGCAGCATTTGGCGATGCTATTATGGCTGCACTGGGTGGCGGAGCATATCACAGCTGGGCAGAATTGGAACAGGTGATTGAACCGGCAGAGATTATCCAACCAAATCCGGAGGCACATGAGGTGTACCAGCGGCAGAGAGTGATTTTTGATGCGCTGTATCAGAATAATCAGGCTTTGATGCATTTGAATTAAGAGAATAGGTGAAACGGAGGAAATCCAAATGGGGAGCTGCGTTGACTGCGGGTGTGAAACCAAGCGGACGGCGACCGTATATGTCGGTGTTCCGAAGATAGGAGTGGATGGGCTTTTAGAGATGACTTATATCCCGCAGACCGACTTTCTCTGTCCGGATTGTGTAGAAAAGCACGCCCGCCACAACCCGATGCAGTTGGTGCTATGCCTGTTTTTACAGTTAGGATGGGTTGAAATCGCAAGGCACGGACTATATTCGGTGGGTGGCCTGCTGGGCGCAGGACTGGGCTTATATGGCTTGTGGAGGCTGACAATTCTTCTCTATATCCGATGCCGCACTTGGCATAAATGGAGCAACAGGACGCCAAAGTGGTTGGCAAAGGAAGTGGATGCGGAATGGGAAGCCAGTGATTTATATCGAAAACTGCTGATGGATCAGGGACGGGATGCGGACGGCTGCATCCTGGATATCCGGGCGTATCAACGCATCCATGGAGATTTATAAGAGTATCACGAAAACATACGCCCCCAAGGTGTTTTACAGCCTTGGGGGCGTATTGTGTGGGGGAAGAGCAGCACGGCGGAATGCAAGGTGCACTCCGCCGTAGCATGAAAAGTTTAATATGACTTACCGTG
>JARIAU010000062.1 GCA_029257695.1 Oscillospiraceae bacterium | reverse complement strand
GGGTCCACCCGTTCCCATTCCGAACACGGCAGTTAAGCTCACCTGCGCCGAAAATACTTGGCTGGCGACGGCCCGGGAAAATAGGTAATGCCAACACAAAGCGGTCAGAGAAATCTGACCGCTTTTTCTTTTGTGGAGAATTGATGGATGAAATTTATGATAAAAGTGAAAATGGATTGAAATATCTTGGCTTGTTCGAAGTGGTTTCCCCAATGGCATGAGACAAGAGAATTGATTGCGCATCGGGGCACAGAGTTGTCACGATGCGTTTTTGCTTAAGAAGCGCCATTTTTGCACAATGGAAACTAAGTTTTGATGCAAAAATGATGGCTTCTTACGGGAAACTGTGTTCTAATAAAGGAGAGGTGAAGGATATGAACCGAATTTTGATTGCAGAAGATGAAGCTCCCATTGCAAATTTACTTTTGGCCACCCTACAAGAAGAGTACGAATGTAAATGGGCAGATGATGGAGCAAAGGCGGCAGATTATCTGGAAGAGGAAACCTTTGACTTAGTTTTACTGGATATTATGCTCCCCAAAGTGGACGGATATGAATTGTTGGATTACTGTAACAGTTTGGAAGTTCCAGTTATTTTCCTAACTGCGAAGGGCGAATTAAACGATCGTGTGAAAGGCTTAAAATTAGGTGCAGAAGATTACATTACCAAACCATTTGAGTTGATGGAGCTGATGGCCCGCATTGAGACGGTGCTGCGCCGCTGCGGAAAGACAGGGCGGATGTTGCAGCTGCCACCGGACATTACGATCGACACGGCAAGCCGTGTGGTCTATCGGAAAGGTGAGCCGGTGGCGCTGACAGCAAAAGAATATGATGTCTTGCTGTTGTTTGTGCAAAACAAGAATATTGCCCTTTATCGGGACCGGATCTATGAGCGTGTATGGGGAGAGGAATTTACAGGAGATTCCAGAACGGTGGACTTACACATTCAGCGGATGCGAAAAAAGTTGGGGCTGGAACATCGTCTGGTTGCGGTCTATAAGGTTGGCTATCGTTTGGAGGCGTGATGAATGCGGCTGTTTTGGAAATTTTTTTGCAGCATGGTACTGATTGCGGCGCTGACTTGTTCTGTCGGAGGATTTTTGCTGATTGATCAGCAATTTGATACGGCGTTAAATCGAGAGGTTTCCGCACTCTATGAGGAAAATGATATGCTTCGTTATGCAATCGGGGCAAAAGCCAGTGCCTATCCGGTCATTACATGGGATGAATTAGGCCATATTGCACAAACGATTTCCATTCAGACGAGCCGAGGTGCGGTACCGTTTCGCATCAGTAATCAAGAGGGAACTACAGTAGGTGACGGCAAAGATTTTCCGGTGGAGCAGATGTCTCTGGTGCAATCCTTAAAGACAGAGGAGCGGGGATGGATGATCGAGGAGGCACGCAATGGACACATATATCTTCATGCGGCAACTCCAATTGCAACGGAAGACGGCGGTTTATTTTTAGAAAACTGCAGAGATGTGACGGAACTTTATCAAACCCGCAGCGAGCAGTATCGGAGTTTTACCTATCTAATGATTGGTATGGTGCTGGTGCTTGGCGCACTGATTTATTTGTTGACCGCTGTGTTGCTGAAACCGCTGAAGCGGCTATCAGCCGCCACACGACAGATGGCAGCAGGTACTGCAGTAGAAGTTCGAGTCCCAGAGGATCGTCAGGACGAATTGGGAGAGTTGTCCAAAGATTTCAACACAATGGCAGAACAGTTGGAACGGCAAATGCAGGAGTTAAAGGATGCCAGCCGCCGGCAGGAAGATTTTATTGCCAGCTTTGCGCATGAAATCAAGACACCTCTGACTTCCATCATTGGATATGCGGATTTGATGCAGTCAAGACCGGTCACACCGGAGCAAAGACAGATCTACCTGGGCTATATCTTTAATGAAGGCCGCCGATTGGAGCGCCTGAGTCGAAAACTTCTGGATTTGATTGTGGTAAAAAAGCAGACCTTCCAGATGAGAGCAACACAAATGGATTCCTTTTTGACTCGAGTAGGCGGAGCACTTCATCCGACATTGGAACAGGCAGACATTGAATTGGTGGTGCGAGCAGAACCGATTGCCGTGTGGATGGAAGCGGATCTTTTGGAAACCATGTGCCTGAACCTGGTAGACAATGCCCGGAAAGCGCTGGCCCATCGAAAGGACGGAAGAATTTTGCTGGAGGGCTATCAGGAAGAAGAGGATTGGGTGATTCGAGTATCAGACAATGGGCGGGGAATTCCGCCGGAGGAATTGAGCCGAGTGACCGAGGCCTTTTATATGGTAGATAAATCTCGTGCCCGAGCGCAGGGCGGAGCAGGATTAGGACTGGCTTTGTGCCAGCGAATTGCGGACATCCACGGAGGCACATTGTCCATCGAAAGCATGGTGGGACATGGAACCTGTGTCACGGTGCGATGGAAGGGGGAGGGCGAGCATGCAGCGAATTAAACAAGTCCTCTTGCCGTTGGCAACGGCTTTGATGGTACTGGGTGCCATTGTGCTGCCGGGGCAGCTGTCCCACTGGAAAGATCAGACACAGATAAAGCGTATTCATCGAGAACCAAGTGAGACTGACATTCACTTACCCAACTATGCTCTTTCGATGGAGCAGCGTCTTGATCTGTTGATGCGAGAACAAAACGGGGATGGAGTCAGCAGTATGATGCAGACCTTGATCAAGGAAGAACTGCAGGCTGCGGATGAGGCTATGTGGAGAGAGTTGGAGGCCTTTGTAAACGAAGGCTATATTGCGCAGGAGTACTATCAGGAAATACATCGTGAGCTTACAGAGGAAGACGCTTTGGCCTTTGGCTCTCGAATGTATTTACAAGATGAACAGACACGGGCGACCACACGGGTGATTACTTATGAACGGCTGAGCAAACAGTCCGATATACATCTGTGGATCACAATGGATGAAGAAACCGGGCGTATTTTGGTTTTTGAATTTACGCTGCCTGATCTGAACTTGCAAAAACCAATGCGAGCCTTTGCAGAATTCTTTATGGATCGACTGGGTGTCACAGCTTCATGCAGATGGGAAAATAAAACCGGTACAGCGGTGGAAATGCAGCTGAACGAAACCAATATTTATTATAACTTCAATTTGAGTAATTTTGAGTGGGGGATCCTTGAGGGAAGACCTTACAGAGAGGGGGCGATGGAAGCCCCTGAGGGGAGAGCACAAGCATCCTGAGCACGGTCGTGCAAGAAAAACGGAAGAGGACCGTGTCATTTGATGCAAGTTTGATGGTTAGACGGAGTACCATGCAGGACAGTACATAAAAAGGGTGATGTCCGATGGAAGAACACGATCGCACAAGGAAGTGCAGACACAGAAAACGGGGATCTCGGCCCTCTGTCTATTTGGTAGTAGCAGCGGCAGCACTGCTTTTGGTGGGTTTTGGTTTTCTTCTGGGCCGCTGTTCCGCAGAGGGGGCCGGCCGAGGTCGCACCAACGAACACGATGTAGTTTGCTATGGAGGAAAATCGAACGCAGCGGGGAACTTGGAACCTACGGAAGACAAAAAAGGAACCGACCTTCCGTGGTATCTCCGACTGGTCAACGCCGATCATCCACTGGAGGAACAGGACCCGCCGGAGTTGACCGAGCTACAGAATGGACAGGCGGTGGATGCCCGCATCTATGAATCGCTCCAGCGCATGATGGACGCGGCCCGGGCAGACGGAGTGGAACCGGTCATTTGTTCCTCCTATCGCGCCCGAAAGCGCCAAAAGGAGTTGTTTGAGGATAAATGCCGCCGTTTGCGGGAAGATGGATGCAATCCGAGTCAGGTAGTGGCAGCTGCTGCGGAATGGGTGGCCCAGCCAGGGACCAGTGAGCATGAGTTGGGCTTGGCGTTGGACATCGTGGACAAGTCCTATCAGATGCTGGATGAAAAGCAGGAGGACACGCCGGCACAGCAGTGGCTGCTCGCCCACAGTTGGGAATATGGCTTTGTGCTCCGATACCCCACCGACCGAGCCAAAGTGACCGGAGTGGAATATGAGCCTTGGCACTATCGTTATGTGGGGAAGGAGGCGGCGGAGGCAATGAATCAGGATCATCTGTGCTTGGAAGAATACTTGTCTGCCGTCTATGGAGTGCACTAACATCATACGAACATTCACACCGGACCGTGGTTGCCCACGGCCCGGTGTCTGCTTGTCAGGGAGGATTTTACTTGCCTTTTTGGGATGGGTTGTGTATGCTAAACGGGATAAAATGAAACGCAGGAGGAAGACCGTGTACCGTTACTATCATTTTTACAAACCGGCTGGCTGTGTATCGGCCCGTACAGATGCAGAACACACCACCGTGATGGATTACTTTCCGGAGCAAGACCGCACCACATTGTTTCCACTGGGACGGTTGGACAAAAATACGGAAGGGCTGCTGTTGGTGACGGATGACGGCAAGCTGAATCGGCGGCTGCTGGATCCGGAGAATCATGTGGAGAAGCAGTATCTGTTCTGGTGTCTTGGTACATTGGGTGAGGGAGAATTGGCTCAACTTCGGGAAGGGGTGTATCTGAAGGGATTGGAGGACCCCACCAAACCGGCTAAGGTGGAGGTGCTGCGGCGAGCCGTCGCAGCCCAGATCCCGGAGCCGATCTTTCCTTACCGCAAGCCTATGGTGGAAGAGGATCTGAATGCGCCGGCGGTGGAAGGGTATTTGTGGCTGACCGAGGGAAAACGGCATCAGGTCAAGCGGATGCTGGAGGCGGTGGGCTGCACGGTGGTCTACTTGAAACGAGTGGCCTTTGGCGGGGTTGCACTGGATGAAAGCCTGCGTCCGGGGGAGTATCGTGCATTGACAGCGGAGGAACTGCAGTGGTTGCTGTGACAGGAAAAACTGGAGCAAATAGGGGGAAAACACACTTTCTGTTGCATATCTTGACAAATGAGATATAATGATGGGTAAGTTTTTTCGCATAAAGGAGCGTGTAGAACCGTGAAAACTGGTCTGGTTCTGGAAGGCGGCGCAGTCCGCACAATCTATTCCAGTGGAGTGTTGGATTATTTCAACGAGCAAGGGCTCGTGTTTGATTATGTGGTCGGTGTGTCTGCCGGAATTGCGTTTGGCATCAACTATTTGTCCAATCAGCCGGGAGGCAATCTGAATTCCGTGCTGAAATATGGCGGAGATCCCCGTTACATGGGACTGCGCCACCTGCTCAATCGGAAGAATAGATCCTTCTTTAATCTGGATTTTGTGTATGAAGAGATCCCGAAACTGGAGCATTTTGATTTTGAAGCCTATGAGAACTACCCCGGTGTGGTGGAAACGGGACTCACTGACTTGGCGACCGGACAGGTCCATTATTACGAGCCGGACCGGACGGACCGCTCCTTCTATTTGATGCGTGCAACCTGTGCGCTGCCAATTATGTTCCCCATTTTCCATTATGACGGGAAAGAAGTGATGGACGGCGGCTGTGTGGATGCCATTCCGTGGAAGCGTGCATTGGATATGGGCTGTGACCGGGTGGTGGTGATCTCTACGCGTGAGGATTCTTATCGCCGGGGAGACGAAAAGGCCTTGCCGCTCATTCGCTGTGCATTTCGGAAGTATCCCGAATTCGTGAAGGTCATCGAAACCCGTGCCGATCGCTATAACCGCAATCGGGAAGAACTGTTTGAGGCGGAGCGGGAAGGAAAGCTGTTTTTGTATCGGCCCAAGAATACGGAGGGCTTTTCCCGGACGGAAAAGGACAAGGAGAAAATCCTTGCCCTCTATCAGAACGGCTATGACGATGCCAAGGCTCGCTGGGACGAGATGATGGCATATCTTTCGGAATAATCATTGTTTTGGCGGCGGTGCGGTGCATTGCCGCCAAAAATTTTTGGTATAAGTTTTGCCAAAGGCTCCCATACTAGGTGTACCATGGGAGAAAGGTCGGTAATCCGATATGAAACAAGCAAATGTATGGAAGCGACTGTTGGTTTTGACGCTGACCTGCGTCATGACCCTAAGTACACTGACAATGACGGCAGCGGCGGCCACTTATCGCCGAGGCGATCAGGGCAGCAAAGTCACCACCATTCAGACCAAATTGAAAAATTGGGGGTATTATTCCGGTACTGTGGATGGAATCTACGGCAAAGGTACGGAAGATGCCGTCCGCAGCTTTCAGGAGAAAAATGGCCTGACGGCAGATGGAGTCACCGGCAGTGCTACCTTGCGTGCGCTGGGAATGCCTGCGGGGAACAGCGGGAGCGACAGTGGCAGCGGAGAAGAGTATCTGCTGGCCAAAGTTATTTCCGCCGAAGCCCGAGGGGAGCCATACACCGGACAGGTTGCCGTGGGTGCGGTCATCCTGAACCGAGTGGAGCATCCCTCGTTCCCGAATTCCATTTCCGGAGTGGTCTATGAAAAGGGAGCCTTCACCTGTATGGTGGACGGACAGATTGACCAGCCGATTGCGGAGTCTGCCTTCCGTGCGGCACGGGATGCGCTGAATGGAGCGGACCCGACCGGAGGAGCCATCTACTATTTCAATCCGGAAACGGCCACCAGCAAATGGATTTGGTCCAGACCCCTTATTACGGTCATCGGAAAGCACCGTTTTTGTTCCTGATTCCTGCGAAAAAAGGACGCCTAGGGCGTCCTTTTTCGTTGCAGATTTTGGCGAGGTATAGTATACTAAAAAGAAGTATCTGTACATATGGAGGTAGTGACCATGGAGTTGAAGGTGCTGGCCGTAGGAGATGTGGTCTCTCAGAACGGATTGGACTTTTTACAGCGCAGACTGAGAGGGCTGAAGCGGCAGTATCAGGTGGATTTTACCGTGGTCAACGGCGAAAATGCAGCTGGGATCGGGTTGTTTCCCAATCAGGCAGAGGAGATGCTGGATGCCGGAGCGGATGTGGTGACCTTGGGAAACCACACTTGGGGCAAAACGCAGATAGCGGATTATTTAGAGGATGCGCCCTGTGTGCTGCGTCCGGCCAATTTTGCAAAGCGGCTGCCCGGCGTGGGGTATGGCGTGTTTGACGGTCCTCACGGACTGCGGATCGGCGTCATGAACCTCATCGGTCGGGTGGAAATGAATCCCAATGTGGACAATCCCTTTACCACGGCGGATGCCATCCTAGACCAAGCAGATGCCGATCTTTATCTGGTGGATTTTCATGCCGAGGCCACTAGCGAGAAACTGGCCATGGGCTGGTATCTGGACGGACGGGTGAGCGCTGTGTGGGGGACCCACACCCATGTGCCCACCGCGGACCCGAAGGTGCTGCCCAAGGGGACGGGACATATCACCGATTTGGGAATGACCGGCCCGGTGGACTCTATTTTGGGCATTCGTCCGGAGCAGTCCATCAACCTATTTTTGGGCGGGCTGCCCAGACGCTATGAGGCGGCATCTGGCAAGTGCAAGCTGGAAGCAGCCCTGTTTACCATTGATACCAAGACAAAACATTGCACCCGTGTGGAGCGGGTTGATCTTTTGGAGTGATGAATAGATTATGATTCGGATTTTACATACCGGCGATCTGCATCTGGATACGGCATTTCACGGCCTGTCCTCGGAGCAGGCACGGGAGCGCCGGAGCGAGCAGCGCAAGCTGCTGGAGCGGATGCGGCTGCTGGTGGAGGAACGGAACATCAATGTGGTCCTGATTGCCGGCGACCTGTTTGACAGTGACAGTGTGTATTATGAAACCACCCACATGCTGGCGGATGAGCTTGGCCGCATGAAGGCCCATGTATTTATTGCGCCGGGCAATCACGACCCCTATTCGGAGTTTTCCCCCTATCTGGGCGTTGCTTGGCCGGAAAATGTCCACCTGTTCCAGTCCGACTACTTTGAGCGTGTGGAGTTGCCGGAACTGGGAGCAGTCGTGTATGGAACGGCCTTTACCTCCAAGTACCGGGATGACGCACCGCTGGAGCGATTCAAAGCGGACTATGACGACAATCTGGTGCGCCTGATGGTGCTGCACGGAGATGTGACCACCGGCCGCAGCCGCTATGGAGCCATCCGTCCGGATGATTTGGGCCGTACCGGTATGGATTATGTGGCATTGGGTCATATCCATCAAGGAGGAACGGTGCAGAAAACGGGAGAAACCTGCTATGCCTACTGCGGCTGTCCGGAAGGCCGTGGGTTCGATGAAACCGGTGACAAGGGCGTAATCGTAGCGGAAGTGGAACGAGGCAGTGTGCGGGCGGAGTTTGTCCCCATCTGCGGCCGACGGTACGAGGAAGTTACGGTTCAGGTGGATGGCAAAGAGGCCGGATTGGCTTTGCTGCAAGCCCTCCCCCAGAACGCTGCCTCGGATATTTACCGGTTCCGACTGGTGGGAGAGCGAGCCGGAGACCGTCCGGACCCGGCGGTACTGGAACGCAAGGTGAAAAATCGCTTCTATTCCGTTCAGGTCATTGATGAAACGGTGCCTGTTCAAGATCTCTGGGAGCGGGAGGACGAGGACAGCTTGACCGGGTTGTTCCTGCGGCAGATGCGGGATCGGATGAACCATGCCTCTTCGGAGGAGATGCCCATTCTGGAGCGTGCGGTGCGCTATGGTTTGGCCGCACTGGAAGGAAGGGAGGAACCTCGATGAACATTAAACGGATGACTGCCACCTTTGGCCGACTGGATCACGAAACGCTGGAGCTGAAGGATGGAATCAATATTGTGACGCTGCCCAATGAGGGCGGAAAGTCCACATGGTGTGCGTTCCTGCGTGTGATGCTGTACGGACTCAACACCAGAGAGCGGTCCAGAAAGGACTATTTGGCGGATAAAACCCATTACCAGCCTTGGAATGGCGGCAATATGGAAGGCGAGCTGCTGTGTGAGTGGGGAGGAAGAGATATTCTGATTCGCCGCTTTACCGTAGGCAGCACACCGATGGGTGGATTTGAGGCGATCTATGCTGACACCGGTGCCGAGGTCAAGGGCCTGACCCGGGACAATGTAGGGGAAGCACTGCTGGGCATCAGCCGCAATGTGTTTGAGCGGTCGGCCTTTTTGAACCAGTCCCAGCTGACGGTGACGCAGGACCCCCAGCTGGAGCGGCAGCTTTCTGCTGTGGTTTCCTCCGGAGAGGAGGGGGTGTCTGCCTCTCAGGTCCGGGAAAAGCTGTCGGATTGGCAGCGCAAGCGGATGTACAAGACCCGAGGGGCCATTCCTACCTTGGAGGCGCAGAAAGCGGAGCTGGAGGGAGCGGAAGATTCTGCAAGGGATCTGACTTCCTCCATTCGCCGGTATCGAGTGGAAATCGACAAACTGGAAACGCTGGCGGCGCAGCTGCGTTATCAAGTGGCCCTTCATCAGGCCCGGGCGGACAGCGCCCAGGCCAAAGCCTATCAGCAGGCGGAACAAGAGCTGTCGGACGCGAAGCAGCAGCTGGAGCGGCTGGAAGGACAGATGCCTGCCGCAGAGGATCTGCCGCAAAAGGCAGAGCTGGAAGCCGGACGGGATGAGGTGGCCTATCTGCGCACCGTCGATCAGCGGCTCAAACAGTTGGCGAAGGAATTGCCGGAGGCAGAGCAGACGGTCGCACACGCAGAAGAGATTGCCCGCAATCCGGTGTTTGACGGCACTGCCGCCGAGGCCCGAAGCAAGGCCGAGGAGGCCAAAACCAAATTGGAACAGTTGGAACAGAAGCAGGTCACGGAGCAGCGCAATGCATGGCTGGTTCCGCTGCTGGCAGCCGTGCTGGGCGGAGGTGCCTTTGGCATCAGCTGGTGGAAGCTGCCGAATCCGAAGCAGCTTCCGGTGATTGCCCTTTGCTGTGCATTGATTTTTCTGATTGGGTTGCTCCGTGGTGTGTTCTGCCGCCGTACGGCTGGCCGGTGCCAGCGGCAGATGCAGGAATTGCTGGCGCAGTTCCATGTGGAGCGGAAAGACCAGATTTCCGAGATGACCGAAGCCTATTGCGGACGGCTGGATGGAGTCCATCAGGCCCAAGCAGGGTTGGAGCGGCTGCGTAACGAGGAAGTTCAGCAGAAACAGGAGCGGGAGCGCACATGGAACCACCTGCATCAGCTGGTTCATGCCTTTGCCCCGGAAGTGAAGGATGTGTTTGGTTTCTCGGCTGCAATCACCCGGTCGCTCACTTTGATGGATGCGGTGGCCAACGCTGAAGAGCGGGTCCAGCAGGCACAAAAGCTGTTTGAAGCGGTTTCTGTGCATGGCTCTGGCTGTGGCGCAGGGTCAGTGCTGGAGGAACCCGCAATCCCGCTGGAAAAGGCACAGGAAGGTCTGAATGAGGCCAATCGGCGGATCATGAGCTTCCAGTCCCAGTTGGATATGGCCATGGGGCAGCGAAAGGCCATCGGCGATCAGGAAGAAGTGCAGGAAAAGCTGGAACAAGTGGAGCGCAGTTTGGAAGAGTACCGCCGGGACTATCAAGCCCTGACCATTGCGCTGGAAGCATTGGATGAAGCGGATGTGGAGATGCAGAATCGGTTCTCCCCAGCGCTGAATCGTCGTGCCGGAGCTTACTTCAACCGATTGACCAAGGGAAAGTATGCCAAGGTTCGCATCAATCGGGAAATGGACGCCGGTGCCGAGCTGCCGGACAGTGTGGTGGCCCACGATGTTCTGGAATTGAGTCAAGGTACGGCAGATCAGCTGTGGTTGGCGGTGCGTTTGGCCGTCTGTGATCTGGCACTGCCACAGGACCACACCTGTCCGCTGGTGCTGGACGATGCATTGGTGAATTTCGACGATGAACGGACGGTAACGGCATTGGATCTGCTGGAAGAAATCAGCAGACGCCGTCAGGTGCTGTTGTTTACCTGCCATGCCCGTGAGCAGCAGCTCTACCGTGCACACGGTGCAGCGGGGAAGGAGGCGCCTTGATGGAGGAGGAAAAGCGTCCCAAGCGCTGCATGGAATCGGCCCAACAGGGAGAGGGCTGGCAGCGGGATCTGTATGACTGGCTGCAGCTGTTGGTGGTTGTGCTGGTAATTGTGGTAGGATTGTTTACCTTCGTGGTGGGAGTTGTCCGTGTGGATGGTTCGTCCATGTATCCGACCTTGGAGCATGGAGACCTGATGCTGGTGCAGCGCATGGCCTACACGCCGGAGCAGGGCGATGTGGTTGTGCTGCGGAAGGAAAATGCCTTTCAGAACCGAGCCATTGTGAAGCGAGTCATTGCAACCGGTGGACAAGAGGTTTATATCGACTATGGCACCAATACAGTAACGGTGGACGGGCAGGTACTGGAAGAGCCGTATCTGAATTTTGCATCGGACCCCACCTATGGGGATGACTATATGGATTTGATTTACGGATTGGATCCGCAGTACATCAACCAGACCTTTGTGGTACCGGAGGGAAGTTTGTTTGTTTGCGGTGATAACCGCAACCATTCCAGTGACAGCCGTGTGGCGGAATTGGGTATGGTGGATGAACGATATGTCATCGGCGGTGTTATGATGATCGCTTTTCCGTTCCGGAATGCAGGTGTCGTCAACGGATGGTCCATGCCCTAAGGGAAGGACCATCGGGGCAATCGAATCGGTGCCGGAGCATTTCGCACAGAAAAATGTCAAACCGCCGCAGGCAGCTGTGGTGCGGCTGTCTGCGGCGGAGAGAGTCAAATATACAGAGGGGGCAAGGCGGTTGTCTTTGCTCCCTCTGTGTTACAGCTGGGTCAGTGCTTCGGACAATTCCAGTGCAGAGGTGACATGATCTTCTCCTCGCTGAATGGTGCGACTGACGGTGGAAATATCAATGCCAAGCGTTTTGGCGATGTCGGCCTGACGCAGACCTCTGCCGTAGTAAAGATACAGGCATTGGCGCTGTCTGGCGGTTGCGGTTTGGTTGAGTGCACGGACGATGGCACGGCGTTTGCCGGACAATCCGACTTCATCTCCGTTGTGCATATGCACGGTGCAGACGGATAGATCTTCGACAAATGCGTGGTTTCTGCGGTATGCGGTACGAGCCATATTCAGTTCCTCCTAAAAAAATAAAAAATTGAAAAAAGGTGTTGACAAACGACACTTGTTCTGGTAAGATATTCATTGTTGAGACACGAGATCAGCAAACGCTGGTGTAGCTCAGCTGGTAGAGCAGCTGATTTGTAATCAGCAGGTCGGGGGTTCGAGTCCGTCCACCAGCTCCAATTTTATACGGAAGAGTACCCAAGTGGCTAAAGGGGGCAGACTGTAAATCTGTTGGCACCGCCTACGATGGTTCGAATCCATCCTCTTCCACCAACCCGCAACTTCGGTTGCGGGTTTTCTTTTTTTATCTCTGTCACAGAATGGTGATTGTATTTCGTGTACATGGCATGTGAATTGATACAAACAGAACAAATGTTCGATTACAGTGCCTATAATATCACCGAATGGAGATATAGTCAAGTACAAATTAAAATTCTTTTCCAAAAACATTCCAATGCAGTGTAATTCGGTAGAAAGAACCGTTTCCGTTTGGTGCGGACTGTGGTATGATGGGATTAAAGTTTAGCGACACAAAGAAAAGGAGAGAAATTATGAAATTCACCATTGATACGGAATTCTTATTGCAGCGTTTAGAGGAATTGGTCAACACACCCAGCCCGGTGGGCTACTATGTGGAATTGAATCCTCGACTGGAGCAGTATGCTGCGGAAGAGGGGCTGGCCGTGACCTATGATCACCGCTCTACGGCCTATATCGCTATGGAGGGAGAGGACAACTCCAAAACAGTGATGGTGGGTGCACATGCAGACACGCTGGGACTGATGGTTCGGCGCATTGAACCAAACGGGACGCTTCGGGTTCGAAATCTGGGGGGCATCAATTATTGCAATTTGGAAGGGGAGACAGTGACCATCCACACCAGAACCGGACAGCAGTATACCGGCCTGCTTTGCTGTCAGTCTCATTCCGTCCATGTGTTTGCCGATGCCAGGACGCTGGAACGCAATGAAGATACCATGATGGTGCTGCTGGATGAACCAATCCGCAGCGAGCAGGAGGTCCGGGCTTTGGGGATTCGGCACGGAGACTATATTTCGATTGCACCCAGATTTCAGCGGACCGAGAAAGGCTATGTAAAGTCCCGCTTTTTGGATGATAAGGCGGCCATTGCCTGTGCATTCACCATGATCCGCTATCTGAAAACCCACGGTCTGAAGCCGAAATACCGCACGATTTTGGCGATCCCTCATAACGAAGAGATTGGATTGGGTGGAACTTATGTACCGCCGGAGGTGTCGGAGTATGTGGCGTTGGACATCGGATTGATCGGCCCGGACTACGACGGAAATGAGTTTTCGGTCAGTATCTGCGCCAAGGATAATATTGCGCCCTATGATTATGAGTTGACCAATCGCCTGATTGCCTGTGCGGAGCGGGCAGAGTGTCCCTATGCCGTGGATGTGTACTTCCGGTATGGAACGGATGCCAATACTGCCATGCGAGGCGGTAATAATCTCCGAGCAGCCACCTTTGGAATGGCAGTCTATTGCAGTCATGGCATGGAGCGCACCCATGTCAAGGGCTTGGAGGCTACCACAAATCTGCTTTTGGCTTATGTGTTGGATAGGTAAGCCGAGAAGAAAAACGAAGCGGGGATCCGAAAGGGTCCCCGCTTCGTTTATAAAAATACGCATTTCCGGACAAAGGTGCGGCAGAATCGAAGTGGCGCACTCATGTTGCAGGAGGATATTCGGTGCAGAGAAGCCGATAGGGCGCTTCGTCCTCCTCAATGGCGGGAAAGCGACCCACAGCGGAGTAGAACCGGTTGTCGGTCTGATCATCATTGCACTGGCTGACCTCGCCGAGGAGAACCGGACCGCTGCCAGTTTCCACCTCAAAATCGTGATAGAGATACGGATGGATGGTGATGCTTTCGCCCGGCATCAAGCGAACCTGCGTGCCGGCGGGAACAATTCGTTCGCATCCATCCACATGGACATGAACTTCGCCGTTCTTATCCAGTGCTTCGTCCGGCGTGGAGTTGTAAACCCGAATCAAAACGGTACCGCCGCCACGGTTGATAATGTCTTCCATTTTCGACCAATGGAAGTGCATGGGAGCGTACTGCCCTTCTTTCAAATACAGCAGCTTTTCTGCATAGGTTTTGGTGTATCGGTCGTTGTGCAAATTGCCGTTGCGAAGCGTGATGAGGGAAAACCCTAGTTTGTCAAACTGGCCCATGCCGTAGTCTGTAATGTCCCAGCCAAGCATGTTATCCCGAATCTCGTCGTATTCATGGCCTTTTTCCGCCCACTCCTCTGGAGTGAAGTGACAAAATGGAGGCAGAGCGAAGTGATATTGTTGAAGCATTGCCTCCATTTCGCGAAGAGCTGCATTGATTTCGCTGCGTTTCATACGAAACCCTCCTTAGTTTTTCACAGATTTCATCCCAAAGCATCCCTCAAATACAGAAAAGAAACCGAACTTCGTCAGGCTGCACTTTGTATTTGGCTCGGATGTCACGGCATTTGGCTTGGAAGGCGGCCGTCTGCTCTGGGGTACACGGAGAGAAGGGCCTGCGAGAATAACCCACATCGGTGCCTTGCCAGGAGATCATATCATGCAGCAGAGGTATCATTTCGTATTGAATGGCTTCCAAGATGATTTCTGTTGCCACATGCTGCAAACGGGTTGCAGCAGCCATATTTCCGTCCTGTGCATACCGATAAATGTGTTGGAAGGTTTCCGGCATGACATTATAAAAGGAACCGATGATGCCGTCCGCACCGACCGAAAGGCCGGAGAAGGCCATTTCATCACATCCGGAATAGACCATAAAATCCGGACCCAGTTCCGCCTTTAGCAGACTCATCTGGTCGTGATCTTTTCCGGTAAATTTGAGCCCTTGCACATGGGGAAGCTGGGCCAGCTGCCGCAGTAGATCTGTCCCCATTAAACCAGCTAACGGCACATTGTAGATTACGAGCGGCAAAGGAGTGGCTTCGGAAAGATCCTTGTAGTACCGGTAAATGTCGTGTTCAGAGAAGTGCCAATAAAAAGGAGGAACGGAGGAGATGGCATCCGCACCGACTGCATAGGCGTGGCGAGCCAGCTCTATTGATTTACGGGTGCCGATGTCACCGACATGGACGATGACCGGGACCCGTCCGGCGACCCGCTCCATCACGGTTTCCACCACTTGTTTTCGTTCCTCGGCATTCATGAGAAAGCCTTCACCGGTGCTGCCGGTTAAATATAATCCGTCGATGCCACGCTCCAGCAGGAAATCCACGAGCGCCTGTGTGCGTACAACATCCACCTGTTCTTGTTCATCAAAGGGGGTGATCATTGCGGCGATGACACCGGTGATCTGCTTCATGTCAAACTTAGCCATTGCGCATGCTCCTTTTCAGTTGATGGGGGATACGGGCAAATCAGTGGTATGCATCGGACAAAAGAAATGGATGCAGACACCGAAGACCAGACAAGAAACGCATTTGTCCTACAAATCAGTATGAATGTTTGTAGGACAAATATCAATCGGAAAATTAGACAAGAAACGGAAGGTTCTTTTGTTGATTTGGCAAACGGAAGCGTCCATGGGAAGGCGCACAGTTAGCGGACGGACGGAAGAGCGGGCTTGACGAAGTGAAAAGAATCCAGTAAGATGAAATGATATAAAAGAACTGATTGGAATCAAAACGGGAGCATAACATGGAAATACTGACGACAAATCAACCGATAAGAGAGTTGAAAAATTCGAAAAGCAAGAAGCTGTATATGCAGGTATACGATGAAATTCGAGCGTATATTGTGGAAAAAAAGCTTTGTCCCGGGGACAAACTCCCGACAGAGATGGAAATGTGTGCTGCGTTTGGAATCAGCCGGAATGTACTGCGGGAGGCCATTAAGGCGCTGGAAATCACCGGTGTGGTTGCCTCCAAGCCCGGCGTTGGAATCATCATTCAGGAATTCAATCCGGATTTTTTGTTCCAGACCTTGTTTTATAATTTGACTTATGACAGTGAAGCCATGGTGGATCAGACCATGGCTATCCGGCGTGTGCTGGAATTGGGGTTTATGGAGGAATCGTTTGCTACGGTGGAGCCGGAGGATATTGAACGCCTCTCTGCATTGGTGGATGAAATGGATGCGATTTTTCATCGGCGCTCTACCGAAAGCGGTGATCTGCGGCGAGGACAGGAGTTTTCCAGTGTAGACGCGGAATTTCACCTTGTGCTGAATGGCAGAACGGGCAATCGGGTGCTGATTTCCATTGTCGATGCGATTTGGCGCTGTGATCGGTTTTACACCCAAACCGTGCGTTTGGCGCATTTGAAATCCACGGTGGAGCGGCACAGACGGATTGTGGATGCACTCAAAGCGCAGGATTGGGATGCCTATCAAGCCGCAATGGAAGAGCATTTCAAACGGACCTATAAAACGGAACCGGATGAAGAACCACTGGTATAAAAGGAGCAAGGAAGCAAAAAGAAGCCCCTGTGTTCGGACGAAACGAACATCGGGGCTTCTTTTTGTCTTCAAAATAAAGCGATTTTCACAACGAGTTTATCCACATGACAAGGAGTTTCGTGGATCAGCTTAGGAAGATGGCCTTCTCCCGGGTACAGCAGAAGAAATTGACCCGGGGAGAGCGACAGGGATTCATGAGGCACGCCGGTATATAACACGGCATCCTGGTCGGTTTGAATGTCTGGGTTGAGCAGCTGATCTGTGGGCGTGAGACCGACGGTTTCCTGACCGGAAAGGACAATATGAAGGTCCAGATATTGTTGATGAGCCTCAAAAATCGAAGAAGACGAGAAAGGGGCGGTTTCGTAGCTAAAGTGATTAGCATAAACCGTGTCACCGCTGATTTCAACACGGCCGGAGGGCAGATGGTTCAAATCTGCGGACTTCAAAAAACGAATCGCAGTGTCAATGGCAGGGGAAAGACCCTGGTATCGATCCAAGTGGTTCAAAGTGTCATATATCATCGCAGAATGCCTCGCTTTCATTGGTGATTTCGATGCGCAGACGAAAGAGACAGGAAAATCAGAAAACCGTGGTACTATTTTAACTTCACTTGTAAAAAAAGACAAGAAATATATTTGACACAGAGAAGATATTATGCAATCATACAAAAATAGAGTGCAATAGTTGGTATTTGTTCATAATTGAAAAGAAAAATACATTGTAGTACAATGTGCTTGAAAGACAAAGGTCGGAGTCACCTGAAACAGCGGACAAAGGGGAAAACCGTATCCTGCGACCTGAATCTGGAAGCCCCACTTGGAGAAAGGAGAACAACACGATGAAGAAAATGATGAAGCGAGTGCTGTGTACCCTGCTTGGTGCAGCGATGCTGTTCAGTTTGGCTGCCTGCGGCGGCGGAGGACAGCAGTCCGGAAGCGGTTCCGGCGGCACCTCCAGCGGGAACAAGGCGGATCCCACCGGAGCCAAAATGATTTACAGCAACGGTGGTCCGGAAGAGTTCTTTGAAACCCCTTGGTTGAACCCCGGTACATATACCTATAACAAGACGGTCTATTCCCACCTCTTGGTTGCGGATAAGAATCTGAATCCGATTCCCGATCATCCCGACGCTCTGGCCACCTACGATTACAGCGAAGACGGCAAGACGCTGGTATTCCACCTCCGTGACGATGCATTCTGGCACAACGGTCAGCCCGTGACGCCCGAAGACATCAAGTGGAGCATCGAATTTGTGGCAAAGACGCCTGTCTGCAATGCCGTGTTCGTGAGCACCTTTACTGCCATTGAAGGCAGCACTACGGACGGAAAATTCAACGATACATTCTCCGGTATCACCATTGATGGGCAGGACATCACCATCCAGTTCTCCCAGATTGCACCGGATGCACTGCTTGCCTTCACTCAGTTTGCTCCCGTCCCCAAGAGCGAATTTGAGGGAGTGGATCCCATGATGGTCCAGCAGGCCCCCTTCTTCCAGCATCCCATCGGCTCCGGTCCCTTCAAGGTTGGCGAAGTCAACATGAAGAACTACACCATTCTGGAGCCCTTTGACCAGTACTATAACGGCGTGGCTGATTTCAAGATCCAGCTGCTGCCCAGCCCCGGCGATTCCGACGCAAACCTGGCAACTCGTGTGAAGTCCGGCAATTTGGACTATGGCTATACCAAGGCAGTGACCGATGTGCAGGCCATCGAAAACACTAACGGCATTACGGTGACCCCTGTCGATGTCCGCTACACCCGCCTGTTCTATTTGAACAAGTTTGACCGCAAGGACGGAACTCCGTCTCCTCTGGCCGATGTCCGTGTGCGTCAGGCTATGGCTTATGCCATTGATATGGATACCATCTGCGAGACCCTGTTCCAGGGTGCAGCAGTCCCCGCAAACAGCCTGGCTCCCGATGCAGCACTGAAGAGCGGCGATTTGAACGACTATAAGTATAATCCTGAAAAGGCCAAGGAATTGCTGGCTGAAGCAAACTGGGATTCCAACACAGTTTTGAAGGCCGTGTTCTATTATACCGATCAGGCAACCGTTGATCTGATGACTGCGGTTCAGGCCTATCTGGCTGATGTGGGCATCAAGATGGAGTTTGAACTGGTTGAGGGCGATTTGGGCACCATTCTCTGGAGTGCACCTGCGGATCAGACCAAGGGTCCTCGTGCAGTGGACTGGGATATTTGCTATGCAGCGAATGCAGCGTTGTCCCTCCATGAGTACTATGATCGTTACCATACCGGTAACCCTGCAAACTCTCATACGCCGGAAGATCCCGAGCTGAACAAGCTGATCGAGGCCACCAGTGCCTCCACGGATGTCAACGAGCAGAATGAAGCCTTTAAGGACCTCATCAAGTACGAGAATGATACCTTGTTCACTATGGCTCTGTACTATCAGCCCATTTTTATGATCACCAGTGATCGTGTGGGTCAGATCAAGGACGGAAATCCGCAGTTCTGCTACGATTGGGATATTCAGCACTGGGATATTCAGTAAGCAAGATTATGATCAAACAACGAAGCCTGTGACACAAGTGGTTTCGGTTGAAACGAACCGAATCACGGAATGAAACGATCGTTTGTAGGGGGTGGCGTCCGCAGCCACCCCCTTTTTTAACAGGGAGGCAGTCTATGCGAAACAAATTACAGTATATTCTGAAAAAATTGCTGATGATGATTCCCATGGTTTTGGTCATCACATTTTTGATTTACAGTGGATTGGAATTGACCCCGGGCGATGCCGTATCCCATATGATCCCTCCGGATCAAATGGCCAATATGGATCCGGCCCAGCTGGAGGCACTGCGTGATTCGCTGGGTATCAACGATCCGTTTTTGGTGCGGTATGTCCGCTGGCTTGGACAGTTGCTGCATGGCAATTTTGGCTATTCCATGACCAGTGGTGTTGCAATCAAAGATATTTTGAAAGAACTGTTTCCGGCTACCCTGGAACTGTCCCTTGCAGCGCTGATTATTTCCACGGTGTTGGGCAGCGTGCTGGGTGTTTTGAGTGCATTGAAGAAGGGCTCCATCGGCGACAATGCGCTGACTGTCTTCGGTATGATCGGCGTTTCGATTCCTCAATTTTTCTTTGGTATGCTGATGATCCTGCTGTTTGCGTTGAATTGGAAGCTGCTGCCCATTGGAGGACGCATGGCACCGGGTGAAACAGGAATTTGGGCGCACTTCAAATACCTGATTTTGCCGGCCAGTGTGCTTGGTATTTCCTTGACTGCCGGTGTCATGCGCTATGCAAGATCCAGTATGCTGGACACGATGAATAAAGATTATATCAAGACGGCTCGTGCAAAGGGCCTTCCGGAGTGGCGTGTGAATCTGGTGCACGGATTCCGTGTTGCTATGACACCGGTGGTCGTTTTGGTGGGATTCCGTTTGCCCACACTGATTGGCGGCTCTGTGGTGATTGAAACGATCTTCCAGTGGCCCGGCATTGGTAATGCCTTTAAGACGGCAGTCACAGGCCAAAATTATCCTCTGGTTATGATGATTGCACTGTTTTCGGTCCTAGCCGTCCTTTGCGCCAGTTTCTTGGTGGATGTGCTGACCGCAGTGATCGATCCTCGTGTTGAGTTGGAGTAAGGGGGTAATCACATGAGTGCTGAAATGACAAATACAAAAAAGCGCACCCGATTGGATAAAAAATTTGACAAAATCCGTGCTGCAGAAGAGGCAGGAAAACTGGGACAGCGGAAAATGAATCGCTCACTGCGAAAATTGCTGGAAAATCGGCTGGCCATTGTTGGATTGGTGATTTTTTGCGTGATTGTCCTCGCCTGTATCCTTGCACCGTTGATTTCACCCTATGATCCCGGTGCTACGGATTTGCGCAGCATGACCCAGGCTCCTTCTTGGCAGCATCTGTTTGGCACGGACAAGCTGGGGCGTGACATTTTCACACGAACCCTGTACGGCGGCCGCCTTTCCATTCTGATTGGATTGGGCTCTGCGCTGGGTGCGGCGGTCATTGGGGTGCTGCTTGGGTGCTATGGCGGCTATAAAGGTGGGCTGTTTGACAAGTTCGTCCTGCGTTTCTCCGAGATTTTTATGTCTTTTCCGCAGCTCATTCTGGTGATGATGCTGGGAACCATTTTTGGCCGTGGCCTCTGGAATTTGATTTTCATCTTTATTCTGACCGGTTGGGGAGCAGTTTATCGTCAGGCCCGCGCAAAAATGCTGTCTCTGCGTGAGGAAGAGTATGTTCAATCTATGCAGGCGTTTGGACTGTCTGATTTTGTTATCTGCTATAAGCATATGCTGCCAAACGCCATTGGCCCTGTGGTGGTAAATATCACCCTGTCTACCGCTATGTTCATTCTGGACGAAGCAGCCATGAGCTTTTTGGGCTTGGGTGTGCCTCCGGAAATTGCAACTTGGGGCAATATCCTTAACGCCTCGCAGGATCTCTATGTCATGCAGAACTACTGGTGGATGTGGCTGCCGGTGGGCATTGTAGTCTCTCTCTTCGTCATCAGCATTAACTGCATCGGCGATGGGCTGCGTGATTCCACGGACCCGACACAGCAGGGTTAAGAAGGGAGAAAGAGTATGGAACAGCAAGCAATTATTACAGTAAACGATCTCCACACCTATTTCTACTCCGACAAACGTTGCAATAAGGTGCTGAACGGCATTTCATTCCGGTTGTACAAGGGACGCACGCTGTGCATCGTGGGCGAATCCGGCTGTGGGAAAAGTGTAACGGCCTCTTGCGTGATGCAGCTTCTGCCAAAGCTTTCTCGCATTGAGCAGGGTTCGATTACCTACCATAGTGAGCATGGTGATATTCGCATCGATCAGCTCAAGCGAAATGGAAAGGAAATGAGAGCGCTTCGAGGGCATGATTTGGCGATGATCTTCCAAGACCCTATGACTGCATTGAATCCGGTGTATACCATTGGATACCAAATTGATGAAGATTTGCGTTATCACACCAAGCTGGATAAAAAGGCCCGCCGAGCCCGTACCTTGGAACTGATTACGCAAATGGGAATTTCCACACCGGAAAAGCGCATTGACCAGTATCCGTTTGAGTTTTCCGGTGGTATGCGTCAGCGTGCCATGATTGCCATGGCCATGAGCTGTGAACCGAAGGTGCTGATTGCAGACGAACCTACCACGGCATTGGATGTAACCATTCAGGCTCAGATTTTTGAGTTGATGGAGCAGTTGAAGCGGGAACATGACACGGCTGTAATGCTGATTACCCATGATATGGGCGTGGTCAGTGAGTTGGCAGATGATGTAGCGGTCATGTATATGGGCAGCATTGTGGAGCAGGGCTCGGCACATGATGTGCTCAAGTATCCCGCCCATCCCTATACAGCAGCACTGTTGAAGTCGATTCCTGTGCTCCATAAGGGAAAGAAGCAGAAGCTGGAGCCGATCGTCGGCTCCACTCCAGATCCCTATAACCGGCCAAAAGGGTGTCAGTTTGCACCCAGATGCGAACACTGCTGTGAAAAATGCCTGCAGGAGATGCCGCCGGAAACCCAAGCCAAGGATGGGCATACTGTCCGCTGCTGGAATTGGGAGCAGGTCTATGCAGGGCCCAGAGGGGAGGAGGCAAAGGTATGAGCAAGGAAAAAGAGGTATTGCTGAAGCTGCGAGGGGTCAAGACATTCTTTCCTGTCAGGAGTGGATTTTTCAATAAAGTGACCGACCATGTGCAGGCGGTCAATGATATTGACCTGGACATTTATCGGGGAGAAACTTTGGGCCTGGTTGGCGAGTCTGGCTGCGGAAAAACCACACTTGGCAAGTCGATTATCCAACTGGTGCACGCCACCGATGGCACGATGGAGTATGACTTTGGAGAGGAAGGGAAAAAGGACCTGCGCACGCTGGATAAAGCAGGGGAGCAGCTGCTCCATAAGCGGATTCAGATTGTATTTCAGGACCCGTATTCGTCCCTCAATCCGGTGTTTACAATTTTCCAGTCCTTGGCCGATCCGCTGCGTCATTTTGGCATAAAAGACAAGCAGGAGCAGCGTCAGCTGATTGGTGATATTCTGGAGGCAGTCAATATGCGCCGGGAATATATGGATCGCTATCCACATGAGTTTTCCGGCGGTCAGCGGCAGCGAATCGGAATTGCCCGTGCACTGATGGTCAACCCGGAGATGGTCATCTGTGATGAAGCGGTGTCGGCACTGGATGTTTCCATTCAGGCACAGGTCCTGAATCTGTTAATGAAGCTTAAGGAAGAGCGGGACCTGACTTATATCTTCATTACGCATAATCTTTCCGTGGTGGAGTATATTTCGGATCGAATTGCAGTTATGTATTTGGGCCGAATCGTAGAATTGAGCACAACAGAACAGGTATTTTCTCATACGATGCATCCGTACACAGAGGCGCTGCTGTCCGCCATCCCGATTTTGGACCCGGATGAAAAGCACAGTCGGATTGTGTTGGAGGGCGATGTGCCGAATCCGGTGCATCCGCCGGAGGGATGCCATTTCCATCCTCGTTGTAAGAAATGTATGGAGATTTGTAAAAAAGTAAAGCCGGAATTGAAACGGTATGTCATCGATGGAGAGGAGCACTTCTGCGCCTGCCATTTGTATGATGAAATGGCTGAGGTAAAAAAGGAAGAAGCGTAAGTTTATATGAACATAGAACTTGAACATACAGTGGATGTCCTGGTTCTAGGAGCGGGCCTGGCTGGCATTTCGGCCGCAATTCATGCGGCCGAAGAGGGTTCATCTGTGATTCTGGCAGCCAAAGGCCCGCTTTTCTCTGGATCCAGTTTTTATCCGGGTACATGGGGATTGGGATTGATCGGTCCGGCCGATTCGAAGGATGAGGTGGATTTAGCAGAGACCATTGCCCGCGTTGGCTGTCAGATGACCGATCCGCAACTGGTACGGACACTGGTTTCGGGAATTCCACCGGCACTGGATGAATTGCAGGCCGAAGGGGTCAAGCTGCGGCAGGCAGACCACAGTACGCAGAGGGAATTTATCCCCTGCTTTGATCACAAACATCGCAACTGGAATGGAATTGAGTTTGATCGTGTGAGAACGGTTCTCGGACAGAAAATCCAGCGCTTGGGGATCACGGTGCTGACCGATTGTGACGCAGTCACACTGGTCCGTCATCAAGGGCGTGTGTGCGGCGCCGTCGTATTTTGGGAGGGACAGCTCCGGTATCTTGGATGCAAAGCGTTGGTTCTGGCAACCGGCGGCTATGGAAGTCTGTTTCAGCATCACCTCTGCACGGAAGATGTGGAAGGCATTGGACAGGCAATGGCTCTGGACATGGGGTGTACACTGGTAAATATGGAGTTTATGCAGGTAATGCCCGGCTATTTGAATCCGGCCTATAAGACGGTGTTCAACGAAAAAACCTTCCGGTTTGCAGAATTTTGCATGGAAGATGGAACGAAACTGCTTCCGGATGATGCGGGACGAATCTGGGATTTACGGTCTGGGCACGGCCCATTTACCTCTCGTTTAGATTCAAAAGCGGTGGATCTTGCTTTGCATGATGCGTGGCGGCAGGGGAAACCTGTGACTGTGTCGTATAGTACGGAAATGCAGAAGCATCCGCCGGAATTTGTTCAAACCTATTTTGACTGGTTGGAGCGGGCCAAAGGATTGACCATGGCGGATCGGGCACAGATCGGACTGTTTGCCCATGCGGCAAATGGTGGAGTTCGGATCGATTCCAATGCTTGCACAGGCGTTCCCGGCCTGTATGCTGCGGGGGAGGTCACCGGCGGAATGCACGGAGCCGACCGTTTGGGCGGACTGTCCACAGCCAACGGGCTGGTGTTTGGTGGTATTGCCGGACGGACAGCCGCTCGGGAGGCTGCATCTGCACCGAATCCCGTGGGGTACTGTACGGTGGATGGTGTTGCTGCCGCTGGGTGTGGGGAGATGCAGACACAGCTGCAAGGACTCATGTCACAGTATGCCATGGTGGTCCGTGAGGAAGAGGGATTAAACAAGGCGCTGCAGACGGTCTTGGAGATGGAAACCAATATGCCGATGTACCGCACGGAACATCCTCGCTGCATTGCGGATACCATGCGTTTCCGCTGCCGACTGCACACAGCGGAGGCTATTTTGCGGGCAAGTTTGCTGCGGAAGGAGAGTCGAGGCTCGCACTATCGGTCGGATTATCCGGAAGAGCACGCGGATATGAATCGGCCGATTGTGCTGCAGGGAGAAATCGGACAAGTGCGTGGGTGTTTTCTGGAGCAGGAGAGGAGATAGAAAACGAGATGATGGAGCAAGAACTGGAGAAGTACAGTCAATATCAAGGACTGACCCCCATGCCGGAGGATTTTGATGTATTCTGGGATCAGCGCATTGCAGAAGCAGATGCCCAGCCCTTGGTTTATGAGATTTGCCCATCCGAGATTCCGGATAGTCCGACCGGCACCTTTCGATATTTGTGGTATCAGGGGATGGGCGGAGCCAAGTTGTGCGCCAAATATCTGAAGCCAAAGGGGAGCGCTCCGGTGCCGCTGGTGCTGCAATTCCACGGCTATCCGGGGGCCAGCCGCAGTTGGCTGGAGCAAGCGTCCTTTTTGGGGATGGGGTGTGCGGTGTTGGCACTGGACTGTCCCGGACAGGGGGGACTGGGACAGGACCTGGGCGGCTATCAGGGCACGACGGTCAGCGGACATTTGGTCGCCGGATTGGACGGTCCGGCGCAGGAGATGTATTATGTGCGTTTGCATCAGAACATCCGGATTCTGTGCCGTATTGTGCAGCAGTTGGAGGGAATTGATTGCAGCAGGGTATTTGTCAATGGTGCATCGCAGGGAGGAGCCCTTGGACTGGCCTGCTGTGCGCTGAACCCGGAGTTGATTCGGCGGGCAGCGATTTTGTATCCCTTTCTCAGTGATTTTCGCATGATTTGGGAACAGAATGCGGATTTGATTCCCTACGAGGGGTTGCGGTATTATGCTCGGTGGTTCGATCCGGATGGAGCGAAGGAAGACCAATGGTTTTTGAAATTGGGCTACATTGACTCCAAAAATTTTGCCCACCGCATTCAGTGTCCGGTGTTGTTTGGAACGGGAATGGAGGATGCGTGGGTGCTGCCGGTGACGCAGTGTGCGGTGTATAATGCACTGCGTTGTCAGAAAAAGCGGTACCTGTATCCCGGAATGGGACACGAGGAAATTGCGGATTTTGATGATTTGCTGTTGAATTTCTTTGGAGCAGAGGAGGTGCAGTGGTGACCATTTCGGAAAAACGGCACCAGTTGGAGTGCTATCCGGGAAAAACAGTGTGCCCGGATGATTTTCTGGACCACTGGAAGACATCAGTGGAGCAAATGGGTCGTGTTCAGGTGAGAAGAGAGCCTGTGCCATCGGCCAATTCCGGTGCACTTTATGAACGGCTGCACATCACCACGGCGCAGGGAGAGGAGATCACGGCTCGCTATCTACGGCCGGCGCAGGGAGACGGCCCGTATCCTACCTTGCTGATGTATCATGATTTGGGGCGAGGGATGCGGGGATGGCACCATATGACTCGATTTGTCGGAATTGGCTATGCGGTTGTTGCACTGGAAAACCGAATGGACCCTTTGCTTCTGCCAGAACAGATGGAAGAAGAAACACTGGAACGATGTGAGCTGGATGCGTTGGCTGCGGCAAAAGCCGCCCTGTGTCTGCCGGAAACCGATTCGGATCGTTTGGCCGTTTGGGGAGAAGGATTTGGCGGAGGACTTGCAATCGTTGTGGCGGCTTTACTGCCGCAGACGGTGCATTGTACAGCACTCCATCCTATGCCGACCGAACTTCCGGAGGGGTGGTCTTATCTGGATGTGGAAGTGTTTGCAGAGCATTTGCGGGGTCCTTTGCTGCTGGGGACGGCCCTCATGGACGAAGTTGCGACCCCGTGGGGACAGTATGCCTGTGTTCACCGTGCCAACGGCCCAAAACGACATCTCGTTTACCCGAAATATGGACATGAGCGGATCAATGCCTTTGAGGATGAACACTTGAAACAGCTGAATTTGTGGAGTCAGAAACATTCGGGCTAAGAGGAAGAAAGGATCGTGCAACATGGAAAAACTGAGAGTGGCTCTGATTGGATTTGGCGGCATGGGGAAACAATATGCCCAGATGCTTCGGGATGGGGAAGTGGATCGCATGGTGCTGACCGGGGTCTGCTGCCGTAATGCTGCCGGAATCGAGCTGCTAAATAAGGAATATCCGAATGTTGCGGTGTATGCCGATGCAGAGGAATTGTTTGCCCACAGGGATGCGTATGATGCGTTGATTATTGTGACGCCGCATACCAGTCATGTGGAGCTGGGAATGCGTGCCGCACAGGCAGGGAAGCACATTCTGATTGATAAGCCTATTGGGACCACTGTGCAGGAAGTACAGCGGCTGCTGGACTGCGTCAAGCAAAATCAGGTGGTCTGTGGAACGATTTTTAATGTACGGATGTATCCGGCCTACCGCAAGGCGAAGGAGATTTTGGACAGCGGAGTACTGGGGCGGCTGCAGCGTGCGCTCTGGGTTTGCAACAGCTGGTATCGCTCTCCGGCTTACCATCGCTCCTCCGCATGGCGGAGTACTTGGGCTGGTGAACGAGGTGGACTGCTGATCAATCAAAGTCAGCATTGTTTTGATATTTGGCAGTCTCTGTTTGGGCTGCCGGAGCAGATCAGCGCCGACATTTCTTACGGACGATATAATCCGTTTCAGGTGGATGATGCGGTGGATATGCAGATGCGGTATGCCAATGGTCTGCATGGAACCTACATTGCATCCAGCGGAGAACATCCGGGAGTCAATCGTTTGGAAATCTGGGGCAGCAAAGGGAAGTTGTGTGTGGAAAATCATACAATGGTTACCCTCGATGAAAATTTGGTAGATACCGAAACCTTTGCCCGCATGAATACGGAAATTTATGGTGTGCCACCGCATCAATGCCGTCAGATCCCGGTCAGTGAGGATTGCAGCGACAGTTATCGGCGGGTATTTGACAATTTTGCTGCCCATATTTTGCAGGGAGAACCGTTGCTGGAATCCGGGGAGGATGGATTGGCGTCGGTGATGTTGGCGAATGGCGCTTATTTATCATCATGGCGGAAGGAACCGGTGACGCTGCCCATCGATGGAGAATGCTACAATGCCCTGCTGCAAGCGCACATTCGGGAGGAAGCCCACGGAGCCACCGAAGGATAAACGCAAGAACAAATCGATTGAAATGACTGAAAACAGTGTCTGAAGGTGTTCCGAGCGAGGGACACCTCAGATGCTGTTTTTTTGACGCAGAGTCGGTTTGCGTGGTCACAGAATGGTGATTTTTCTATGAACAATCCGGAGCAATCGTTGTATTTGAGGATGCGTTGTGATAAACTAACAGCGTGAGAAACCACCGGGGAAGGAGGCACTGATATGGAACAAATCGACACCTTGGGCGGTCGGCTCAAACAGTTGATGCAGGAGCGGGGACTCAATTATGAAGCGTTGGGCCAGCTGCTGGATATGAAGCCTCAGACGCTGAATCGTTATGTGCTTGGGCAGCGAGAGCCCAAGGCGAGTGTCTTGATCGATATGGCGGATCGGCTCGGCGTGGATGAGCGCTGGCTGCAGGGTTATGATGTTCCTGCGGTGCGTTCGGCCCTGCCGGGGGAAGCGATGCTGCCCATCGTTGGGACGATACGGGCAGGGAATCCGGAATTGGCCCAGGAGGATATTCTGGGTTGGGCACCGGCGCCGGTGCCGGAAACGGAAGGTTATTTTTACCTTCGGGTTGTGGGGAACAGCATGATCAATGCCGGAATCCATTCCAATGATTTGGTGCTGATCCATCGCCAGTCACAGGCGGAGAATGGCCAGATTGTGGCCTGTATTGTGGACGGGGAAGCCGCGACCTTGAAGCGGTATCGTCGTCAAGGTGATTTTGTGATTCTCCAGCCGGAAAATCCGGAGTACGATCCGCGTATTTTGCCGATCAGCGATTTTGCGCTGGGAAACGCCATGATTGTGGGCGTGGCGCAGAAATTAGTGCGTGATCTTTCGTAATTTTATTGCTTAAAGGAGGAACTCCCGTGGAAATCAAATCCAGAGAAGAGATCGAGCCTCGTTACCATTGGGACTTGAGCACGATTTATGCAACCGATGAGGCGTTTGTGGAGGAGCTGGAGCGGGCCAAGGGCTTTGCAGCACAGCTGACTGCCTATCAGGGGAAAATTTCGCAGAGTGCGGATGCACTGCTCGGCTATCTCAAGTTGGAGGATGAGGTGTATGTGAACCTCTCCAAACTGGCCAACTATGCCCAGCGCAAGAGCGATGAAGATACCCGCATCTCCAAGTATCAGGAGTATGTGGGGCAGGTGATGAGTTTGGATGTGGCTATCTCTGGCGCAGAGGCTTGGTTTACGCCTGAACTTCTGACGCTGGATGCGGCGGATATGGAGAAATTCTATGCACAGTGTCCTGAATTGGAGCACTATCGCCGCAGCTTGGACCGTGAATTTCGCCGCAAGGCACACACCTTGTCGCCTGGTGAGGAAGCGCTGCTGGCCGCTGCCGGTGAAATGGCGCAGCAGCCGGACAACATCTATTCCATGTTTGCGGATGCAGATATGACCTTCCCTGACGCAGTGGATGCGGAAGGAAAGACCCATGCCGTGACCCATGGCAGTTTTGTGCCGCTGCTGATGAGCAGTGACCGTGTGTTGCGGAAGTCTGCCTTTGAACAGCATTATTCTGTTTACGGCCAGTATCGCAACACTTGTGCGGCTATTTTGGCCTCTCAGTGCAAGCAGTTGAAGTTTTATGCCGATGCCCGCAAGTATTCTAACACGCTGTCCGCCGCACTGGACGGCACGGAGGTGCCGGAGCAGGTCTATACCAATCTGATTGACGCTGTACACCGTAATCTGCCGGCTATGTACAAGTACACCCGGCTGCGCCGTAAACTGCTGGGTGTGGATGAGCTGCACTTCTATGATCTCTATACCCCCATGGTTGGCGATGTTGAGATGACCTTCACTTATCCGGAAGCCTGTGATTTGATCCTGAAGGCCTTGGAGCCTATGGGTGAGGAATATTGCGCCATTGTGAAGCACGGACTGGAAAGCCGTTGGATCGATGTATATGAGAATCCCGGTAAGCGCTCCGGTGCGTATTCCTCCGGAAGCTATGGCATCAATCCGTTCATTCTGCTGAACTTCCATGGTACACTGAATGATGTGTTTACCCTGATTCATGAGATGGGGCACTCCATGCACAGTTATTTCTCCCGCCGTACGCAGGCACCTCGCTATTCGGAGTATGTCATCTTTGTGGCAGAGGTGGCTTCCACCTGCAATGAGGCGCTCTTGATGCAGTACCTGCTCAAGCACACCACGGATCTGCGTCAGCGTGCTTACCTCATTAACTACTTCCTGGAGCAGTTCCGAACCACACTCTACCGACAGACCATGTTCGCTGAATTTGAACTGGAAATCAACCGTATGAATGAGCGGGGAGAGGGTTTGACGGCGGATGCACTCAACGAGCTGTATGGTCGTCTGAACCGAGAGTACTTCGGCCCCGATATTGTGCTGGATGAGGAAATCAAGCTGGAGTGGGCACGCATTCCTCATTTTTATTACAACTATTATGTCTACCAGTATTCCACGGGTTATGCCGCTGCGATTGCTTTGTCTGAACGAATTCTGAATGAAGGTGCAGATGCAGTGGAAGATTATGTGAACTTCTTGAGCGGTGGCTGCTCCAAGCCGCCTATTGAATTGCTCCGTGGAGCCGGTGTGGACATGGCAACCGCAAAACCCATCGACGATGCACTCCGTCTGTTCGATTCCTTGGTGGATGAGATGGATGCACTGACCCAGTAAGTCAAAGTCCTTTGTGGATATGTTCGCAGCAAATCGCCCCCAAACCGATTGGTTTGGGGGCGATCACTCTTCTCAAGAAAGATGTCAATTGTTCTCTAAATGATCAATTGCGTACTGGGCTTCCTCTGCGGTAAACTGTTCGCCATATTTCGAAATCAATTGATCATAAATTGCACTCTGGGACATATGCATCGATTCAGAATAGCTTTTTGCTTTGGCCAATGCGTTTGCATTCCAATCCGCATCCAAGTTGTCAACTGCATACTGTGCTTCCTCTGCGGTAAACTGTTCGCCATATTCGGAAATCAGTTGCTCATAGACACCGACTTTTGACATATGCATGGTATCGGAATAGCTTTTTGCTTTGACCAATGCATTTGCATTCCAGTCTGCACTCAAGTTGTCCACAGCATATTGGGCCGCATCCGCAGAGAATTGTTCTCCGTAAGATGAAGTGAGTTGCTCATAAATACCAATTTTAGACATGTGCATGGTATCGCTATAAATGCGTGCTTTGGCAAGTGCAGAGCGATATTCTCTTGGAACGGAATTGTCCTCGGTTGATGTCTCCGGTTCACTGGATGTGTCCGGTGTGTCTTGCTGAGAAGAGGAATCGGCATCTGCCTGAGAGGACACGGAAGAATCAGGGGAGGTGGTGTGGTTGGGCTTTTCTGTCTCATCTGTATTTGAAGAACCCATAATAGCAAGGAAAAGAATAACAATTAGGATCCAAAACCAAGGTTTAGAGTAAAATGGTTTTTTCTGCTTTGTGCCGCAGTTGGGACAAACCTTCATACTTGAGGACAAATTTTGCCCACAGGTGGGGCATATGTGCTGTTTTTGTTTCATTTGTATTCTCCTTTTTGAAGTTTGTGTTCGATCCACGAGGGCGCCTCTCTTGCATCGAGCACTTTGTGTCATAATTATAGCATAGTTGTGCATGTATGCACAACTTATTTTGAAATACTCTTCTAAACTGGATAAAGCATAATTGTGTGATCCAGGGGGAACGATAATAACATGAAGCTGCAGCAGGCCATTGCCCTACGAATCGTGGAGCTGATCCGAGAACGAAATTGGACGCTGAATCATTTGGCAGAGCGTTCTGGTATTGCATCCAGCACGCTGAACCGAACCGTTAAGTCGTATGCAACCGTGAAAAACACATCTACGGATACGGTGCTGAAACTTTGTTATGGCATGGGAATTTCGTTTCGGGAATTTTGGGAGAGTCCACTGTTTGATCAGATTGAGTATGATCCAGAAGAAGAGTAAATCAGCGCCGCCGCATCTCGAATCGGATGCGGCGGCGCTGATTTTAGCATGGAAATCCAAGTTAGAAACGAAAGGGAAGCACAACAAGGGATGGGGATGGCATAGAAAGGAAGGGAGCCAAGTATGGAAAATGGGGCCGGGACATATGCCGTACAGGGCTGCGCTAAGACTGCAACCGTGCAAAGAGGGATAGTATACTGGTCGAAAGCTCCTTGTTGTGCCTTGAATTTGAGGTTTGGGAGCAGATATAATTTACAGAATGTGTGCTGTACGGCGGGGAGAGAGCCGAGAAAACGCTATATAAAAATACGCTCCTGAACCACGGCAAAGCCGCAGGACAGGAGCGTATCTCAATTACGGATACAAAGGGAGTGCAAATTATTTGTGGTCAACGCTGTACATATGAGCAATCAGGTCCAGAACCTTGTTGGAGTAGCCCATCTCGTTGTCGTACCAGGAAACGACCTTCACGAAGGTGTCGGTCAGAGCAATACCGGCGCCGGCATCGAAGATAGAGGTGCGAGCATCGCCCAAGAAGTCGGAAGAAACCACAGCGTCTTCGGTGTAGCCCAGAACGCCGGCCAGCTCACCCTCGGAAGCCTTCTTCATAGCGGCACAGATCTCGGCGTAAGTAGCGGGCTTTGCCAGATTGACGGTCAGGTCAACAACGGAAACATCCAAGGTGGGAACACGCATGGACATACCGGTCAGCTTGCCGTTCAGGCTGGGAATGACTTTACCCACAGCCTTGGCAGCGCCAGTGGAAGAGGGGATGATGTTGCCGGCAGCAGCACGGCCACCACGCCAATCCTTCTTGGAAGGACCGTCAACGGTCTTCTGGGTAGCGGTGGTGGAGTGGACGGTAGTCATCAGACCCTCGGTGATGCCGAAGTTGTCGTTCAGAACCTTGGCAATGGGAGCCAGGCAGTTGGTGGTGCAGGAAGCGTTGGACACGAAGTTCATGCTGGTGTCATAGTCATTGTTGTTGACACCCATGACAAACATGGGAGTGTCGTCCTTGGAAGGAGCGGACATAACGACCTTCTTGGCGCCTGCGTCCAGATGGCCCTGAGCCTTTTCCTTGGTCAGGAACAGACCGGTGGACTCGACGACATACTCAACACCCAGCTCACCCCAAGGAATCTCCACGGGATTGAACTTGGCATACACCATGATCTTCTTGCCGTTGACCGTGATGGACTCGTCATCATACTCGATGGTGCCATCGAACTGGCCATGCATGGTGTCATAACGCAGCATATAAGCCATGTAATCCGGGGTCATGCCGGGATCGTTGATGCCGAGGAACTCGATGTCATCACGATGAATGCCAGCACGGAAGACCAGACGGCCGATACGGCCAAAACCATTAATACCAACTTTGATGCTCATTGTAAGAACACTCCTTTTCAGTATGAATAAGGTATAGCTTCAGTTACGAGCCTATTATAACCCGAATTGTTTCGAAAAGGAAGGGGGATTCTGCACTTTCAGCATTTTCACGGTTTGAAATTGAGAAAAAAATATTTACGGACGGAAACCATCGTCAGATTGACGAAACAATGGTAAAAAAGACAAAAAAAGCAACAATTTGCTGGATAAAAAGAAGTTTTTCAAAAGTTTGTACAAAATTCAGAACGAAAAAAGACTATATCTGGGTAAAGAACAAACGGAAAAGTATTGAGATTTCTTGAAGTTTATGCGGGAATGATTGATAATACAGGCGGAATTTGCTATACTTCCATCACAAAGATGGAGTCATAATGGGTATCCTATGATCTGAAGGAAGAATCGGACGGACGGAGGGTGCAAATGGATCAGTTTATGATCTCCGGACCGGTGTGGTTTGACGGAGTAAATGACCCTGTATTGTGGGTAAAAGAAAATAGAATTGCCTACTGCAATCCTGCGGCAGCAGATTTGGGACTAGAGGTTGGCCAGTTGCTTCCCATGGAATTTCGAGCAGAGAATGAGGAAAAGTTGTTCTCTGCCCATTGGAAGAAGGTGCGGTGGACTTGCCGCACAGAACAGATGGGGGATGGTGTGCTGCTCCAGTTTGCCAAGTTGCGATCTGTTTCCATGAGTTTGGAGCGGGTCAATCAGCTGGTAGGTACAATGCAGGTGCCGTTGGGCAATTTGTATAGCGCCATTCAGATGTTGGAAACTCCATCGGTGGGTGCAAACGAAAAAAAAGTACAAATGTACCAGGCAATCCGCCGAAAGAACTATTATATGCTCCACCGAATGATGGAGAATGTGGAAACCTTGTGCTGGCTGGAGGATGAGGCAACTGCGCTGCAAATGCAGCTGCTGGATGTATCCGGGCTG
This sequence comes from Oscillospiraceae bacterium, assembly GCA_029257695.1. Lineage (GTDB taxonomy): Bacteria > Bacillota > Clostridia > Oscillospirales > Oscillospiraceae > UMGS1766. The sequence goes on along the minus strand of JARIAU010000062.1, from coordinate 65,212 downwards.
TGCAAAGAGGTAGTCACAGAGGTGGAAACCCTGTTTGAGCAGGCCGGCTGTACACTGGCCTTTGAGCAGAAAGACTCCACGCTCTTGGTGCAGGGAAACGAGTGGGCTATGCGCCATATGCTCTATGAGCTGTTGGCGAATGCACTGCGTTCGGTGACGCATCCGGGGCGTGTCTGGGTCAAAGTGGCACGGGATGGGCACCGAGCCCGAATCACGGTAGGACATTCCGGAGAGGGGTTCTCGTCGGAAGAGTTGGCCTGCGCCTTTGATGTATCGAAAGGTGTGGACGGCATGGCTCCCGGGAAAGGGCTGGGCATGGGTGTATCGATCTGCCGTTTGATTGTGGAGCGCTTGGGTGGCCGGATTGCACTGCTAAGCGGAAAGGGAGGTACGGTGATGATCGACCTGCCTCTTTGCGAGTATGTGGACGGTGGCCAGCTGCACAGTATAGCAATCGATCACAGCGGCGGATGGAATTCGGCGCTGGTGCAGCTGTCCCATGCGTTACCTTGGGAGTGTTTCCTAGGGGAAGACAGCTGATGCTATACTAGGGTTGATTTTGTGTCATCCCCACTGGAACTGAAACTCCGGTGGGGATGTTTTTTTGCAAAGAACACAGCCGACCCTATATGGAGGGTCGGCTGGGAGGATAAAAGATAGGACGGGACGGATTCGGCAATCACACGCTGGTAATACCGCCGTCGATATAGATGGTCTGACCGGTTGTGTAAGAAGAAGATTCCGATGCGAACAGCAACAGCTGACCGCAGAGCTCTTCCACCTTGCCGGGACGACCAATCGGAGCACGGAACTGCAGGAACTGGCGGGTCGTATCGTCAATCACCATCATTTCCGAGGGGAACATACCGGGGCCGATGGCATTGACGGTAATGTTATACTCGGCCCATTCCTGTGCCAAACCACGGGTGAAGTTCGGAATGGCGCCCTTTGTGGCGTTGTAGACCAGAATGGGATTGTGGTGCGAAGCGATTTCGCCATACATAGAGGCGGTATTGATGATTCTGCCGTAGCGGTGTGCAATCATGTGCTTGCCACACTCCCGAGCCATCAGAAAGTATCCGGTCAGGCTGATATCCACCACCTTTTTCCATTTGTCCAGGGGGAGGTCCACGGTGGGACAGACCTCGATCGCGCCGGCATTGTTGACCAGAATATCTACGGTTCCGAAAGCGTCAACGACCGTTTGAACACCGTTGACCACATCTTCTTCCTTGGTCACATCACAACGGACCGGCAGACAGACACCGCCGGCGGCCTCGATTTCTGCCTTCAGCTGCTCCAGCTTGTCCAGACGGCGGGCAAAGGCAGCCACTTTTGCACCGTTTTCGGCCAAAGCTTTGCTGTATGCGTATCCAAGACCGGAAGACGCACCGGTCACAATGGCCACACGGCCTGTCAAATCCATGTAGTTTTTCATTCCACACACTCCCTTGATTGTTGGTAAGTTGCAGCACACTGTGCTTGCGCCGGGTTGTCTGGATTGTTGTTGCAAACCGACCGGCCTCTTGTTATATTATAAACAAGCCATACCCAAAAACGAACAACACAAAGAGGGAACCTGTTGGATAACCAACGCAGCGGAAGAAAAGTGTTGTTTATTATTTCACAAACTATGGAGGCTATTATGAGAGCTGCCCCGTTGAATCCGGATAAACGCGTTTGTCGTACCTGTGCTATGCTGCATCAGGCCTATTTGAACCAGTTGGAACATCTGCCGGAGGCGAAAATCACGGTAGCTGGGGTGTGCCGAGCAGCAGACATCAATCGCTCCACCTTTTACCAGCATTACGATGACCTGGCTGCTCTGCGGGATGATTTATTTGTCTGCTTTTTGGAACAGGTGGATGTACAGTGTCGAATGATTAAAGAACAGACTCTCTCCTCTGATCAGGTGATGCATCTGATTTTGATGATGATTCGAGAGCATCAGGTGCTGCTGCGTGTCTTTGTGGTGGAGCATCGGGATGTGGTTTTTTGGAATCAGCTGGATCGCCGAATTCAGGATCTCTTCTGGGTCAAATTGAAGCAGGAAAGCACCTATTATTCCGGATTGTCTATGGATGAGCAGCAAAACATCTTGTTGTTTCTGACCTATGGATTTTATGCTATTTTCCGGCGTTGGCTGGAAAGCCACTGTCAGGAGGAAATCGAAACACTGACGGCCACGGCGGCGGCTCTGACCAATCGTTGTATCAAAGCGGAATGACAAATGTGCCGGACACAGAATGGTACTGTGTCCGGCACTGTTTTTTTAAGTCAAGTTGTCGATGCTTTCTCGGAGTCCGGGTCTTCTTCCGCCAACACGGCGTTCAAATCGGCGACGGTCAACAACATCAAATCCTCTTTGCTGGGGTGTTCTGCATTGGCGATTCGATCCGACTGACGAGCGACCAATTTCTCAAAAAGATTGCGGACATCACGGGCATTGCCAAAGTTCACATCCCGGGTTTCGTAGGCTTCTGACAACAGCTGTGCGGCCTTTTCTTTGGCATCCTCCGCCAGCTGATAGCAGTTTTTCTTGCAGGTAGATTCCAAAATCAGCAGGAGCTGCTGGGCATTGTAATCTTCAAAATACAGGTATTTATTGAAGCGGGATTCCAGTCCGGGGTTGGAATGGATAAACTGCTGCATCAGGTTGGTATAGCCAGCCACAATGACCACCAAATCATCCCGGTGATCCTCCATGTTTTTCAGCAAGACCTCCACGGCCTCCTGCCCGAAGTCTGTGCCACCCTCTTTGTTGGTCAAAGCGTATGCTTCGTCGATGAACAGAATACCGCCGAGGGCTTTGTCGATGACCTCCTGTGTTTTTAAGGCGGTTTGACCGACAAATCCGGCTACTAGGCCGGAGCGGTCGGTTTCCACCAGCTGGCCGGTGCCAAGCACACCGATGGCGTGGTATAGCTTCGCCAGCAGACGGGCCACCGTAGTTTTTCCGGTGCCCGGGTTGCCCATAAAGACCAGATGGAGGCTCATCGGAGGAACTGCCAGACCATGCTCTTCCCGCATCTTGCGAACCTTTACCAGATTGATCAGGCTGCGGACCTCTTTTTTGACGGCATCCAAGCCGCACAGTGCATCCAATTGTGCCAGCAGGTCTTCCACTGATTCGGTCGGTTCTGCCGGCGTATCCGGAGCAGGAGCGGCCGCGGTAGCTGCGGCCGTTTGCGGCTGCACAGGGACGGGAGGTTCGCTGGGGGAGAAGGGAGTATAGGGAGCGATCGGGTCGATCTTACGATCGATCTGAGCCTTCAGTACTTGAGTACAGAGATCCACATAAGCCGTTTCCGATTCATCCACCTGATCGTCCACCGCAGCAAACAGCAGCAGCAGAATGGAGCAAAGCTCGGCAAATTTTTCGGCACAATTTCGCCCGGTGGTCCGATCCCGAAGGAGTAGTTCATGAAAAAAACCGGGAGGAGTGAAGTCCGGCGCAGACGCCACGGCGGCAGATAGTTCAAAGAACAGAATGGAGGGAGCTTGGTTGTCGCCGGAGTGAATGGCGTTGTAGGCGTCCACATGGCGCTGAGTGACCGGACCGCCGTGTTGCCAGACACACAGAGCACTGCGGCGGAAAAATGCATCCGCTTCTTGGGTGAAATTTAGTCGCAGCGTGGGATCACCCAACAGCTTTCCGTATGCCCGAATGCCTGCTTTATATTTTTTACTCACCAGCTCGGTGGTGATTTTTTCGTTGTTCATAAGAACCTCCTGCCCGGACAAGACCGGGGCTGCAATTCGAATCTGCCTATATTATAAAGGAGTCATTCCGACCGGTCAAGGGATAGCCGAAGGGTCGGAAAAGCAATTTGTTTACGGATTTCCTGTTGACGGGGGAAGGAGAATTGGGTATTATATTAAGGTATAATTGATGTTTTTATGTAGACCCAACGAGAGGAGACATCTATCATGAGCGAATTTTACAGCGATAATCAGCCGGAGCTGATTCATTGTGAGTTTTGCGGAGAAGATTATGCAGCCACTTACCGTGCCTGCCCCTTCTGTGACACGGCGCCTAACGGGAAAAAAGTAAACCGAGGGTCCGGACGCAAAACACGGGCCGGTGACCGGGTGCATACCAACACCCGTGGCGGCGGCTACGGCGGCGCCAGAAGCCCCCTTGCGGTGGCGGGTATTGTGCTGTCTGTGGTGCTGATTGTGGCAGCGGTGGTGCTGATTGGATTTTTTGTGCATTCTATGCTGGCAGATATGAAGCAGAACACACCCGGTGGTGCGGTCAGCAGTCAGGTGGAGCCGAATGGGGCCGGCAGTGGAGCGACAGATCCCGGCGCTGTGGTGGCACCGGATGGCTTGACGCTGGATCAGACCGAGTTGAGCCTGACACCCGGTTCTTCTGCGCAGCTGACGGCGACACTGAATCCGGAAAATTGGGTTGGTCAGGTGGTTTGGTCCACCAGTGATCCTGAAGTGGCTACGGTAGATGCCTCCGGCAATGTCACTACGGTGGCAGAAGGAAGCTGCACCATCACAGCGTCTGCGGCCGGCGTGACGGCAGAATGTGCAGTTACCTGTGCAGAGGCAACGGTGGCGGAGCCCGGTGCATCCACCATTGTCTTGACCTGCTATGATTGGGAGAGTGATGACTTCACCCTGAAGGCCGGAGAGAGCATTCCTCTGAAGGCGGCCGGCGGCGATGGCAGCAACTATACCTTTGAGATGGTGGATTCTTCCATTGCAACCGTTTCTGCCGATGGCAATGTGGCCACGGTGACGGGCGTGACGGCAGGAAAGACGAAGATGACGGTCACCTCCGGCATGGAGAAGGTGGAAGTGGTCATCCGAGTGAAAGCTGCGGAATAAACCTATTTGATAAAACAAACCCCCGAAGTGATTTGAGCGAATCACTTCGGGGGTTTCGTCGTTTGCAGATTATTTCAAAATGGCCTGAACCAAAGCCTGCATGGCGGGAAGATCACTTTCCTTTTCCTTGCCACGGATGGTGACGGTTTCAGGCAGAATCGTGACATTTTTCATGGGTTCCAGAAGAGCGGTCATGGCACGGTTGGCCGAAGGAGCCCAAGAGCCGTTTTCCACCAGAGCTACTGTGCGGTTCTGGTAGTTTTTTCCTTGCAGGTGATGGAGGAAGTCCTCCATGGCCGGCATGACATTGGCGTTGTAGCTGGAGGCGCACAGAATCATCTTTCCATAGCGGAATGCTTCAGCCAAGGCATCGGAGAGGTCGTCTCGGGTCAGGTCCAGCATCTCCACATGGGGGCAATGCTGCTCTTCCAGCAATGCCTTCAGGTGATGAGCGGTGTCAGCTGTATTTCCGTGAATGGAAGCGTAAGCGAGGAATACGCCCTCGCATTCCGGAGTGTAGCTGCTCCAAGTGCGGTAGAGATCGATGTAAGGCTCCACAGGCGCCGAGAGGATGGGGCCGTGCAGGGGGCAAATCGTTTGAATATCCAGAGCGGCAGCTTTTTTCAAGACCGCCTGTACCTGGGGACCGTATTTACCCACAATATTGAAATAGTAGCGGCAGGCTTCGCTTTCCCAAGGCTGATCCACATCCAAAGCACCGAACTTGCCAAAGGCATCGGCACTGAACAAAACCTTTTCCGTGGTTTCAAAACTGAACATGACCTCGGGCCAATGGACCATGGGTGCCATGACAAAGGACAGCTTGTGACGACCCAAATTCAGCAGATCGCCTTCTTTGACGGCAATCGCCTGACTTAGGTCCAGATCGAAGTACTGAGGCATCATCTGCAGCGCTTTTGCAGAGGCGACAATGCGCACCTGAGGATAGCGCTCTACCAAAGCCTGAATGCTGGCAGAGTGATCCGGTTCCATATGGTGAACCACAAGATAATCGGGAGAACGCCCGCCCAGCTCACGCTGCAGGTTGTCCAAAAACTCAGGGCCCTTGCTGGCATCCACAGTGTCCATAACCGCAATCTTTTCATCCAGAATCAAATAGGAATTGTAGGACATACCGCTGTATACGGGATACTGCCCTTCAAACAGATCAAGGTCGTGGTCATTGACGCCGATATAACGGATCTCTTTACTTATCATATGCAACGCCTCCAGAAAAAGAATCGGGCTGTCCCCAGGGGGACAGCCCGGACATAGCCTTATTATGCCATAAAATGCACGATAATGCAAAGCATTATCAGGAAATTTTAGTTGATTTTTGCCTCGGCTTCGGAAGAGGGGGTTGCACGGTCCACGCGAATTTCCATCACACGGTGGGAATCGGTGGAAGTTACGGTAATGTGCAGAGGACCGTAGTCAAAGCTGTCGCCTTCCTCCGGGATGCGCTGGAGCTGTTCCAGCACCCATCCACTGATAGAAGTGCAGTCGGAATCCAGGTCCAAATCGAAAAAGCGTTCCAGCTCCTCCAGATTTTCCGAACACAGCACGGAGTAAGAGTTTTCATCCAGTTTGTGGAAGGTTTCAATGACTTCGTCGTGTTCATCCCAGATGTCACCCACCAGTTCTTCCAGAATATCCTCCATGGTGACGATGCCAACGGTGCCGCCGTACTCATCGCTGACCACGGCGATATGAGATTTGTGCTTTTGCAGCACCTTAAGAAGATCGCTGATTTTTACGGATTCCGGCACATACACCGGCTCCTTCATCAGCTCCGTCAGGGGCTGATCGCTGATGCCGCTGCCGGTATAAAAGTCCTTCTGATGCAGCACACCGACAATGTTGTCGATGGTGCCGTCATAGACGGGCAAGCGGGAGAAACGAGTCTCACAAAAGACGCGTGCCACTTCCTCTTTGGTAGCATTGATCGGAACGGCGTCCAGATCCACACGGTGCGTCAGAATATCCTCGGCATCCAGATCGGTGAATTCGATGGCACTGCGCAGCAGGTCGCCTTCCTCTTCGTCGATGCTGCCATCGTGAGAAACCTCGTCCACCAGCATCAAAAGCTCGTCCTGCGTCATTCTCCGGTCAGTGCTGGTCTTGAACAGCTTGTTCAGCAGGCGCTTCCACTGAGAGAACAGGAAGTTGATGGGAGTGAGGATCCAGATGATGATGCGAAGCAGGGGAGTGGAAAGCATAGCCAGTTTTTCCGGGTTTTCTTTGGCCAGGCTCTTAGGGGAAATTTCGCCGAAGATCAACACCACGATGGTGATGATCAGGGTGGAAAGGGATGCACCATACTTGGGGAATGCAGCCACAAAGATCAAAGTGGCGACGGAGGACATGGCAATGTTGACCACATTGTTGCCAACCAGAATGGAACTGAGCAGCTGATCGTATTTGTCCGCCAGCTCCAGCGTCTGTTTTGCGCGTTTGTTGCCTTTTTCAGCCAGTGTTTTCAAGCGGGTGCGGTTCAGTGAAGAAAACGCAGTTTCCGTGGCGGAAAAATAGGCCGAGCAAACGAGCAGGAATACGATGAGGATGATCGATGATATAGTATCGTCATTCATGGGGTGAGATTCTCTCCTTATGTTCAAATTTGTTGATCTGCTGAGGTACATCCTCCTTGGCAGATGCTTAAAGTAAAGCAAGATATATTATACAGGAGAACATGGGGGGTGACAACGGGGAAAAGGGTAAAATGTTTGTTAAATTTGTGGGAAGTGGGGCGGAAAAATGCGAAGGAATCCGGAAGAATGGCACTTGCTATTTTTTTGCGATGAATTATAATAGGAATGGCAATTTAATAATGGGAGAAGAAGTTATTTTGTTGTAACATTCATGATGCTATGAATGGAAGGAGAATGAACAGCAATGAAACGAATTCTTGCAGTTTTCCTGGCGGTGGCCATGCTGGCGTGTTCACTCAGCGCGTGCGGAGGAGCAACGACCAAGCCCAGCACTTCCAGCGACGAAACTTCATCTTCTGATGGGGCGGCGACCACGAAGAAAGAAATTTCCGTGGGCATTGCCCAAGACCTGGATGATAGTCTTGACCCGTTTCAATCATCGGACGCAGGAACTAGAGAGGTCATGTTTAATGTCTTTGAGGGTTTGGTGAAACCTGATGCCACCGGAAACTTTGTGGAAGCTGTTGCTTCCTCTGTGGAGGTTTCGGAGGATGGGCGGAGCTATGCCTTTACACTTCGGGATGGTGTGGTGTTCCACAATGGGAAGCCTTGCACCATGGACGATGTGCTCTATTCCTTTGATACCTGCGCCGCTACCTCGGTTTACAAGCATGTGGTAGAGGCGCTTTCTGCTGTTCAGGAGCGCACGGTGGAGGGAAACACCCTTACCTTCCACCTCGGCGAGCCGAACAGTGATTTTATGAGTGTCATCGCCAGCGTATTCATTCTGCCGAAGGACTATGCAGAGCAGGCGACCGCTCCGGTGGGTACCGGCCCGTTCCGCTTTGTGTCTCGGAGCGTACAGCAGAACTTTGTGCTGGAGCGTAATGATGATTATTATGGTGCCATTCCGGCACTGGAGCGAGTGACTTTCCAGATTTATGAAGACTCCAATGCACTGTTCACTGCCTTGAACAGCGGGGCACTGGATCTGGTGAGTCATTTGACTGCAGATCAGATCAACAACCTGTCCAATGGGTACCAAGTGCTGGAAGGCACTATGAATCTGGTGCAAGGGATCTACCTGAATGAGGCGTTTGCGCCCTTTGCCAACGAAAAGGTGCGGCAGGCCCTTTGCTATGCGGTGGACAAGGATGCCATGATGGAGCTGACGGCGGACGGCCATGGAGCAAAACTGGGCTCCTCTATGTATCCCAGCTTTTCTAAGTATTTTGAGCCGGAGTTGGCTGAGGCCTATCCCCACGATGTGGAGCGGGCGAAGGCGCTGCTGACTGAGGCGGGCTATCCGGACGGACTGAGCTTTACCATCAAGGTCCCCAGCAATTACCAGCCCCATGTGGATACTGCAGTGGTGCTGGCGGAGCAGCTGGCTGCGGCAGGCATCAATGCCAAGATCGAACAGATCGACTGGAATACCTGGCTGACTGATGTTTATGCCAATCGGTCCTTTGAGGCTACGGTGGTGGGTTTTGATGCCAGTATCCTGAGTCCCACTGCATTGCTGTCTCGCTGGGTCAGTGACAGCAGTAAAAATCTGATCAACTACAATAATCCGGAGTATGATCAGACCTATGCCGCCGCTCAAAATGCCGGTGATGATGCTGAGCGCACCGAGTTGTACCGCCGGTGCCTGCGCATTCTCAGCGACACGGCGGCTAATGTGTATCTGCAGGATCTGGCAGACTTTGTGGCCATTCATCCTGCACTGGAGGGGTATCAGTTTTACCCCATGTATGTGATGGATCTGTCCACACTGCACTGAGGGGACGGAATACCGTCCCACTGTTTGAAAAAGGAAGGCGAGAAGCGTGAAAAACATAGCCAAAAAGCTAGTTGCTCTCATTATTACATTGTTCATTGTTTCGTTTCTCGCCTTTCTTGCATTCCAGATCATTCCGGGAGATCCGACCACCAAGATGCTGGGAACCGAAGCAACGCCGGAGGCGGTTTCGGAACTCCGGTCTGAGCTTGGTTTGGATCTCCCGTTTTTTGTGCGGTATTGGCACTGGCTCACGGCTTTTGTACAGGGCGATTTTGGTATGAGTTACAGCTACCATATGCCGGTGCGGGCGATGTTGGCAGACAAGCTGCCGGTGACAGCCCTTCTCATCTTGCTGGCGTTTGGGTTTACTGTGATTCTCTCACTTCCGCTGGGAATTCTGGCAGGGCGAGTTCGAAATCGCTGGGCAGACACGATGATTACGGCAGTGGATCAGGTCGTTATGAGTGTTCCTGCTTTTTTTGTGGGCATTTTGGCCTGTTTTATCTTTGGCCTGACCTTCCATCTGTTTGTTCCGGGAAATTTTATTTCTTATACCGACAGTTGGGCCGGATGCCTTGGTTATCTGGTGTTTCCGGCACTGTCCATTGCCATTCCTCGCATTGCCATGACAGTGAAAATGCTTCGGGGAGCGATTGGAGCGGAATTGAGACAGGACTATGTGCGCACTTCGCAAAGTCGGGGGGCATCCAGAGGTTATGCATTGCGGCGGCATGTGCTGCGCAATGCCTTGATTCCCACCATTGCGTTTCTTGCGGTGTCTGCAGCGGAAATCATGACCGGAACCATTGTCATCGAGCAGGTGTTTACCATCCCCGGGATAGGACGGCTGCTGCTGGCCAGCATTGGGAACCGGGATTTTCCGGTGGTGCAAGCCATTGTGGTGCTGATGGCCGCATGGATTGTGCTGGTTCACTTTCTGGCAGATCTGCTGTCTTCCTGGGTGGATCCCCGCATCCGAACCCACTGAGAAAGGGGGAACATCATGAAACGAACGAAACATCCCTTTGTCTGGGTGGGCGGAGCCCTGTCCGGTGTTGTAACTGCATTGATTTTACTGGGCTTTGTCTGGACCCCCTATTCCACAACAATGATGGATGCAGCAGCAAAACGGCAGCCCCCCAGCGCTGCCCACTGGCTGGGGACCGATCAGTTCGGACGGGATTTATTCAGCCGTATTTTGGAAGGGGCCGGAACCAGTCTGCTGATTGCGCTCTGTGTGGTGCTGATTGGAAGTGTGTTTGGCATTCTGATCGGCAGCTTTTGCGGCTACTACGGAGGAATTCCGGATTTGATCCTTACCCGGATTTGTGATTCGATCACAGCCTTCCCGGCCATTTTGTTGGCGCTTGTTATCATTAGCGTCGTGGGGGGAGGAACCTACAACATCATTTTGGCATTGGGTGTGCTGTTTATTCCCAGTTTTGCCCGTGTGGTACGGGGAGAGTTTGCCCGATGCCGTCATTTGAATTATGTCAAAAGCGCCAAATTGATGGGGGTGGGAGATCTGCGGCTGATGTTCTTGCATATTCTCCCCAACACCTTGCCGGTTTTGCTCCCGGCGGTCAGCATTGGACTGAACAATGCCATGCTGAGTGAGGCCAGCATGAGTTTCCTCGGGATCGGCATCCAGCCGCCGCAGGCGAGCCTTGGCTCTATGCTGAGTGAAAGCCAGACCTACCTCAACAGTGCCCCGTGGTATGCCTTGAGTGTGGGCGGAACCATTGTGCTGATGATGCTGGGATTCAGTCTGCTTGCGGAAGGACTGCAGCAGACCGATTGGCGGCGGTGAGAGGAGGAAGACGGCAATGTTGGAAGTAAAAAATCTGCGTGTCCACTTTTATCGTGCGGACAAAGATCGCATGGCAGTGGATGGGGTGTCGTTTTCCATTGCCCCGGGAGAAATTCTTGGTTTGGTCGGGGAATCGGGCAGTGGGAAGACCGTGACTGCCATGTGTGTCAGCGGCTTGCTGCCGGAACGCAGCGCAGAGGTCGATGGCAGCATCACTTTGGATGGAAAAGAGGTGCTGCAATGCTCGGAGCGGGAGCTGCGGGCCATTCGGGGAAACGAAATTGCGGTGGTTTTTCAAGAGCCGATGACCAGTCTGGACCCGCTGATGCGGATCGGACCGCAAGTGGAGGAGAGTCTCCGCATCCATACCAAACTGTCTGCTAAGGAACGAAAACAGCGGGCACTTGAAGCTATGGAAGAGGTTGATCTGCCGGATCCGGCCGGAATTTACGAGAAGTACCCACATCAGTTGTCCGGCGGTATGCTCCAGCGGGTTATGATTGCGGCGGCGATTGTGCTGCGGCCCAAGCTGCTTTTGGCGGATGAGCCTACCACAGCACTGGATGTGACCATCCAGGGTCAGATTCTGACCCTGCTGAAAAAGCTGAACCGGGAGACGGGAATGTCGATTTTGTTTATCAGTCACAACCTACAGGTAGTCCGTAAGCTTTGCAGCCGTGTGGCAGTGATGCAGCGAGGGCACCTGGTGGAAGAAGGGGAGGTGGAATCGGTGTTCCGCCAACCCAAGGCAGAATACACCCGGAAGTTGATTGCTGCCATTCCCACACGGGAACATCGACTGATTTGAGGGGAGGGAGCTAAGTGGAACCGGTTTTAGAAGTGCGGGGACTGAACTCGTTTTATACCGATGAGATGGCAGGGGTTCCACGCAAGGCGCACCGCCGTCAGGTGCTTCACGATGTGAGTTTTCAGATTGGTCGGGGAGAGATCGTGGGGCTGGTGGGAGAGTCGGGCAGCGGAAAAACCACCCTTTGCCGTACTCTGCTGGGGTTGAATCGGGACTATCAGGGGGAAATTCACCACTATACCGAGCGCCCTCAAATGGTGTTTCAGGACCCGTACAGCAGCCTGAATCCGGCCAGGACCATTGGCTGGATCTTGGAAGAGCCCCTCCGGATGCAGGGGAAACTGAATCGCAGTGAACGAAAAATGGCAGTGCTGGATATGCTGGACCGCATCGGACTGGGAGCGGAATACGCCAAGCGCAAACCGCACGAGCTGTCCGGAGGACAGCGGCAGCGGGTGAGCATCGCCTGTGCGGTGATTGCTCGGCCGGGATTGGTGATTGCCGACGAACCGGTCAGTGCCTTGGATGTGACCATTCAGGCCCAGATCTTGGAGCTTTTGGTGCAGCTGCAGAGGGATTTTGGCTTGAGCTATCTGTTGATCAGTCATGATCTGAATGTGGTGTATCAGTTGTGCCATCGAGTGATGGTGATGAAGAATGGTGTGATCGTGGAACAAAATGATGTAGAGGAATTGTTCGATCATCCGCAGCATCCCTATACCCGCCAGCTTTTGGCAGCGGCAGAGTAAACAAATCAATGAAAAAGGCCCACGCACCCAGAGAAGTGCGTGGGCCTTTTTTCGGCTGGAGAAGGAGACAGAACAAAGGAAAGTAGAGATTGAAGCGACTGAAAAAAGCGAGTATAATAACACTATAAACTGGAACAGAATGGAACTTCTGCCGTGTGGAACTTGGAATCTAAGGAGGAAGCAGAATGAAACATCAATCGAAGCAAACATCTCAGCAGCGATGGATGCTGACCCTGCCGCCGGTGGCAGTGATTTGGGTGGTGCTGTACGGGATGAGCCGTGTTCTCTCTCCGAGTGATATGATGGGCTATAGCCTGCTTTCCTTTTACTTGGTGCAGCCGCTGGCCGCGCTGGCAGGGTGTGCTTGGGTTGCTTGCGGAACCGGATGGTTCAAGTGGGTGACCCCGGTGCTGTATGCGCTGTTTTATTGGACATTGCCCATTGCGGTATTTCAGATTTGGGAGCCGGTCCTTTTGCTTCTGACCTTGATACCCGGGGTGGTTGGTGTGCTGGGAGGTCACCTCTGGTGTTGGTGGACTCGGCGGAAGCGATTGGCAGGATAACGCACCACACCGGATGGAACGGCGTAGGATTTTGTAGTTGTGTACAGGGAAGGTGCAGTGCCTGCAATGGAAAGACTGTGCAAAAAACGACGAAAGGGATGGTAGCGTGAAAAAAACAGGGAAAGTCGTGATTTGGGTCACCAAAATCATATGTGGCTGTGCGATTTTCGCTTTGGGATTTGATCTGTTTTTAGTGCCCAATGACTTGAACGCCGGCGGCTTGAGCGGCCTTGCGATGATCGTGGTTGAATTGACCGGATTTGGCAGCGTCGGTTGGGTCACACTGCTTGCAAACATCCCGTTATTTCTGATCGGTTGGAAGAAAATCGGTCGGAAGTTTTTTGTGGGATCGCTCATTGGGTCGGTGGCGTTGTCCGTGTTTGTGGAGCTCTTTGAACTGCTGCCGGATTTTGTGACCGATCCTATGCTGGGGGCGCTGTATGGAGGATTGCTCTGTGGCCTGGGCAGCGGACTGGTGTTTTTGTCCGGGGCCTCCACCGGTGGAGCTGATATTGCGGTGCGGCTGCTCAAGCAGCATTTCCGCCATGTCCCGCTGGGCAAGATTTTTATGGTGTTGGACGGTATGATTATTCTGCTGACTGCAGTTACCTTCCGCAATGCCGCAACCCTGCTGTATTGTGGCATCACGCTGTTCTGCTGCTCTCAGTTGATGGATGCGGTGGTGTACCACTTTGATTACTCCAAGGTGGCGCTGATCGTCACCTCAAAATACGATGAGGTGGCACAGGTCATTGGAAGTAAACTGTATCGGGGTGTCACATATCTCTACGGGCAAGGCTCGTACAGTGGGAAAGATACCAAAGTGATTCTGACGGCCATTAAACGCCAGCAGGTAGCGGATTTGAAGGAGCTGGTGGTTAAGATCGATCCAAATGCCTTTATCATCCTGCAGGAGAGTCATCAAGTTCTGGGAGACGGCTTTGCCCGGTATTCCCAAGATTCGCTTTGAAGCGTGCACCCCCGTTTGTCTGTGGTTACAGGCAAACGGGGGTGTTCCTACAGAAATACAAAAATCCCCTCGGGTTTACAACCCGAGGGGATTGCTTTGGTGCCGGTGACCGGAGTCGAACCGGTACGCCATCGCTGGCGGTGGATTTTGAGTCCACTACGTCTACCAATTCCATCACACCGGCATGGAAAGCAAGTTTATTATACAAGATAATTTTGGAATTGGCAAGAGGAAAATCTGTGAAGATCAAAAACTTTCTGCGAAGAGGTCGTGTCTGCGTGACAGATGCGTAAGGAAAGACGCAAAAAACGGCAGGAAAACCGATGGAATACAAGAAAAAGCACTATCTATCTTCCAATGTATGTGATATAATGTTTTCTGGAATTTTATGCTCAGGGAGGCAGACCGCATGAAGAAAAAAGTGAGATTTTTAATGCTGGCGGCGATGCTGTTGGTGGTGCTGACCGGATGTGGTCTGAAATCTCCGGATGAGCTGTATCAGCTGCCGAAACCTACCCCGCAGTATGAAAGCTTGCAGGGGAACCTGGATGCACTGCTGAAGAGCGGGTACGAGTATGCCGCTCCGCTGTCCGGCAACAACACCCAGTCTGTGCAGCTGGAGGATCTGGATGGCGACGGAGTGGACGAAGCGGTGGCTTTTTTTCGTGAGAGCGGTGCAAAAGATCATCCGCTGAAAATCTGCATTTTCCGTGGTGACGCCGAAAACGGTTATGAGCTGGCTGGACAGATTGAAAGTGACGGCGATGCCATCAATTCGGTGGTGTACTGTCAGCTGAACGATACACCGACTAAGGAGTTGGTGGTGGGTTGGCGTATTTCCGGTACAGTATATGCCTTGTCTGCGTATTCGCTGGAAAACGGGAATCTGACCCAGCTGATGACCACATCCAGTTATACCCGATATTCTGTCACGGATCTGGACCAGGACGGACAGGAAGAAATCATCTCCATTCAGATGAACAATCCGGAAGATGGCGGCAATGTGGCGACCTACTATGATTGGAGCGAAGGCACCATGATGGAGGTCAACTCGGTTCCTATGTCCGCTTCGGTAGAGGCACTGGACAGTGTCACCTATGGCTACCTGCAGGGCGGTGATCCGGCCCTCTATGTGAACGGATTCCGGAGAGAAAATCACATTTATCTGATTTGTGATATTCTGGCCCTGCGGGAAGGCATCCTGACCAATATCACACTGGACCCAGTGGTAGGGGATAGCGACACCAGCCATCTGGTCCAGCCGGACATCAAGGACATCAATGATGATTTGGCGATGGAGATTCCGATTCCACGGCCGCTGACATCCGGAAACAATGCCATGGACTGGGTGCAGTATGATCTGGATGGAAAGAAACGGACGGCTTGTTACACCATCCACAACACGGCTGACGGGTGGTACTTCGTTTTACCGGATGAGTGGATCCAGAGCCTGACGGTGCTTCGGGAAGAGGCAAACACTGGTTCTACGGTGGAGCGAAGCATGACCTTCTGTCATTTGGATGAGGAAACCGGGGAGGAGATCCCGTTCCTAGCCATCCATAAAAACACCGGTGACAATCGGGAAAGCCGAGCAGAGATGGGTGCACGGTTCCTGCTGGCCGAGGATGCAGAGGCGACCTACTCGGCAGAACTGCTGTTGGACGAGGATGCGATTGGGCTGACCGAATTTGATGTGCAGGCCCGGTTCTATCTGATTATGAACGATTGGTCAAATGATTGAGTGAATAAAGGAGGACAACATCATGAAGAAAGTTCTGGTCCTGGAAGATGAGGATAATATCCGCAGCTTTGTGGTCATTAACCTGAAGCGTGCCGGTTACGATACGATCGAGGCAGCCAGCGGAGAAGAAGCGCTGGAAAAGCTCAAACGCAATCCGGATGTGAAGGTGGCATTGCTGGATGTGATGCTGCCCGGCATTGATGGATTTGAAGTGTGCCGCCGGATTCGGGGCACCGATGCCAAAATCGGCATTATTATGTTGACGGCTCGGTCGCAGGAAATGGATAAAGTTACCGGATTGATGACCGGTGCGGATGACTATGTGACCAAGCCGTTCTCTCCGGCAGAACTGACGGCTCGTGTGGATGCGCTTTACCGTCGTGCCGGCGGCGATGCGTCGGCAGATAATGGGGAAATTTCGCAGCCGCCTTTCCTGCTGAACACCCGCAATCGGACCTTGGAGAAGAATGGAGTGCGGATCAAGCTGACGCAGGTGGAGTACAGTGTCATGAAGCTGTTTATGGACAATCCCGGAAAGGCACTGTCCCGAGATGAGATTCTGGAGTCGGTCTGGGGTCGGGATTATTACGGAGAAGTGAAAATCGTGGATGTGAATATCCGCCGCCTCCGGATCAAGGTGGAGGATGACCCCACCAGCCCCACCTATATCACTACGGTCTGGGGATATGGATACAAGTGGGGCTTCTGATGGAAGCGGAGCAGCACGAACGAACAGAGAGGTGAGCGCCATGCCGGAACAGGAGAAGCCGGAACTGGAGCAGAAGGAAAAAGTACATCTGAAGCACTTGGGCCATCGGTTGCGTGTGCGGGGGATCCGTAACCGCTGGATGCGAAACAGCTTCATGGCGGTCATGGTCATCATGCTTGGAATGGCAATTGCCGTGATATTGGGTGTGGTCAATTATTACCATGCCTCCATGTTGTCCGGTCTGGAAACCAAGGCCCAGACGGTGAGCGACTTTTTTACCAGTTACGCCACATCGGAACAGGAATTTGAATGGATGGCCCGCTCGTATATTCGGGACTTTGATGAAAAAGATCAGCTGGAATTGCAGTTTTTGTCCGTGGAGGAGCAGCCCAGTGTTCAGTTATCCTCTTTTGGGCTGATGGCGGGCAGCAAACCCGGTACTCCGGACATTATGCAAGTTTTGGCCACTGGCCAGATGGCGCCGTGGACAGGCAAGGATCCTGCCACCGGTGAGCATATTATGACCGTGTCTGCGCCGATCACCTTCAATGGAGAAATCAAAGCCATTATGCGTTTGGTCACCAGTTTGGGGCCGATGGATCACCAGCTGGGCTTTCTTATCACCTTGGTGCTGACCGGAGCGCTGTTTGTGATTCTGATGACCTATGTGATCAATATGCTTTTTGTCCGCTCGATTATTGAGCCGATGGCGGGCATTACGGAAACCGCAAAACGCATTGCATCGGGGTATTACGGGATTCAACTGGAGAAAGAATATGACGATGAGATCGGAGACCTGTTGGATGCCATCAACGATATGTCCACTCGCATCCGTCAGAATGAACAGATGAAGCGGGAATTCATTTCCTCTGTGTCCCATGAGCTGCGCACACCACTGACGGCCATCAATGGCTGGGGTGAAACGCTGATTTCCGGCAAGTTGGACAATGCACAGGACTTCCGAAAGGGCCTGAATATTATTGTGAGTGAGTCCCACCGTTTGACCAAAATGGTGGAGGAGTTGTTGGAATTTTCCCGCATTGAAGACGGCCGATTTAATCTGAATGTGGAAATGATCGACATTCAGGCAGAGTTTGAGGATGCGGTGTATACATACCGGGAGTTTTACCGCAAAGAGGACATCACGCTGAATTATCAGGAACCGGAGCGGGATTTTGCGCCGTTGCCGGGTGATCCGGAGCGGCTGCGCCAGGTGTTCTCCAATCTGTTGGACAATGCAGCCAAGCATGGCGGAGCTGGAAAACGAATCGACACCACCATTGGTGAAGAAGAAGGCTATGTGGCCATTGTCATCCGGGATTATGGTCCGGGTGTTCCGGAAAAAGATCTTCCCCATATTAAGGAAAAGTTCTATAAAGGCTCTTCCAAGGCCAGAGGCAACGGAATTGGGTTGGCAGTCTGTGATGAGATCATTCAGCGCCATGGTGGTCGGTTGGATATCACCAACGCCACGGATGGTACAGGCTGCGTGGTGACCATCCTGCTGCCCAAGAGTACGGCAACTCCTGCTCCGGCACCGACACCGGCAGCGGTGACGCTGGCAGCTCCTTTGCCGGAGGAAACGGAAGCTCCTGCTGTGGAGCAGACGACCCCTGCCGAGGACTCGGAGGAGCGGGTCGAGGAGACGACCGAAGTTCCAAAAGAGACACGGGAAGATTGACAAAGAAAACACTTGAAAATAGAACAAGTGTTTGATAAACTGAAGCAAGATTCAATGAGAAAGGAAACCCATATGTCCAAGCAAATTTCGGAAGAACAGCAGTCCGGCTTTCGCACCACCATCGGTGGGCAGGCTCTAATCGAAGGTATTTATATGCGAGGGCCGGAGAAGCAGTCCGTAGTGGTTCGGGATCAGGATGGTACTCTGGTGGTGAAAACGGAGGAGCTGAAACTGACGAAGGAACATTATCCGATTCTCGGGATTCCGCTGATTCGGGGGGCGTTTGCTTTTTTGGGCACCATGATCGAAGGTGTGAAAGCTCTGATGTATTCCGCAGACTTCTATCCGGAGGAGGCGGGAGAACCATCCAAGTTGGAACGGTGGCTGGAAAAACATGTGTCCAGTAAGACGCTGGACAGCCTGCTGGTGGGGATTGCCACGGTGACCGCAGTGGCGTTTTCTGTGGGACTGTTTTTTCTGTTGCCAACAGTACTGGTGGGACTGTTGAATTTGGTAGTGCCCATGAATGTGCTGGCCTATAACTTGTTGGAGGGTATCATCCGAGTGGGGATTTTTCTGGTCTATCTGGTGATGATTTCTCGGATGAAGGATATTCGTCGGGTGTTCTCTTACCACGGAGCCGAGCATAAAACCATTTTCTGTTATGAGCGTGGTTTGGAACTGACGGTGGAAAATGTGCGTAAGATGCCCCGTCACCATCCACGGTGCGGCACCAGTTTTATGTTTGTGGTCATTGTTTTGGCCATTCTGTGTTACAGTGTGCTGTTTACCTTTGTTACGCCGCCCAACACTTTGGTGCGGATTTTGCTCCAGCTGCTGCTGATTCCGCTGATCGTTGGGATTGCCTATGAAATCAACCGCTATGTGGGGCGACATGACAACTGGTTTACCCGGGTGGCAACGAAACCCGGTTTATGGATGCAGAATTTTACCACCTTCGAACCGGATGATTCCATGATTGAAGTGGGCATCGAGTCCCTCAAGCAGGTGCTTCCGGAAGAGCGTGGAGCAGATCTTTGGTGATCTAAGAGAAAAATGAGAGAGTAAGGCGGAAGTGTTCATGCCAAAAACATATAACGAACTCTATCTGGATGCCCGACGCCAGCTGAAACACAGCGAAATCGAGGGCGCCAGTTTGGAGGCACGAGAACTGCTGTGTTTTGCGGCGGGAAAAAGCAGAAATCAATTTTATGCAGATGCTCAGCTGTATGCCAACGATGGTGTGGAGGAGCGATTGCAGGAACTGGTGGAGCGGCGTTTGGACGGCGAGCCGGCGGCGTATCTGATCGGTGAGTGGGAATTCTATGGATTGACTTTAGATGTGAATCGGGATGTGCTCATCCCCCGGGCGGATACGGAAGTGATTGCCGAGTGGGCGATTGAGATTGCTCAGCGGGCCGGAGAAGGCTGCCGCGTGCTGGATCTTTGCACGGGAAGCGGATGCATCGGTCTGGCGGTGGCAGCGCAGGTCCCCGGAGCACGAGTGGTGCTGGCAGACATCAATGAGCAGGCCCTTCATGTGGCCCGAATCAACACCCGGCGCAATGGGTTGAATCGGCAGGTAATGTGTCTTCAGGCGGATGCCTTGCAGGAGCCCCGAGGAATGAATGGGATGTTTGACCTGATTGTATCCAATCCGCCTTACATTCGTTCGGAGGATCTGCCGGGACTGGACCGTTCAGTCCGGGATTTCGAGCCGATGCTGGCGTTGGATGGCGGAGAGGATGGTCTGATGTTCTACCGCAGCATTGCCGAAAAATGGAAACGAGCCCTCAAACCCGGTGGGACCTTGCTGTTTGAAGTGGGATACGATCAGGCAGACGATGTGGAACAGCTGCTGGCGCATCAGGGCTACAGCGAAATCGATTCCCGCATGGATACCCAGAATATCTGGCGTGCCGTGGAAGGAATTTGTTGATTGTCCGTTATATTGGACATGATGTTTGTTATACTGACAACTGAAATGAAGATAAAGCAGCATGACCAATCCGAGGTCGTGGAAAGGATGGAATGATATGGCAGCAAAAAAGCCTGCAATGGAATCGGCCGCACCGGCAAGCGACAAGCATAAGGCACTGGAGACTGCGGTCGCACAGATTGAGCGTAATTTTGGTAAGGGCTCGATTATGAGATTGGGCGAGAATGCCCAAATTGTGGTGGATGCCATTCCCACCGGGTCGTTGTCGTTGGATCTGGCACTGGGCATCGGCGGTATGCCCCGGGGCCGTATCATTGAGATCTATGGACCGGAATCTTCCGGTAAAACTACATTGGCCCTTCATGTGGTAGCGGAGGCCCAGAAGCTGGGCGGTGAAGTGGCTTACATTGATGCTGAACACGCCATGGACCCCTATTATGCCCGTGCGCTGGGCGTGGATATTGATTCCATGCTGATTTCGCAGCCGGATACCGGCGAGCAGGCACTGGAAATTTGCGAAGCACTGGTGCGCTCCGGTGCGCTGGATGTGGTCGTTGTGGACTCGGTGGCTGCACTGGTTCCCCGTGCGGAAATTGAGGGTGAAATGGGCGACAGCTTCGTGGGTGTGCAGGCTCGATTGATGAGCCAGGCCCTTCGAAAGCTGGCCGGCTGTATTGCAAAGACCAACTGCATTGTCATTTTTATTAACCAGCTGCGTGAAAAGATTGGTGTCATGTATGGCAACCCCGAAACCACCACCGGAGGCCGTGCGCTGAAGTTCTATGCCAGCGTCCGTATTGATGTGCGCCGGATCGAGACCATGAAGGCCAACGGCGAGATGATCGGTAACCGCACCCGTGCGAAGGTGGTCAAAAACAAGGTGGCGCCCCCGTTCCGTGAGGCAGAGTTTGACATCATGTATGGGGAAGGTATCTCCAAACTGGGTGAGCTGCTGGATCTGGGCACCAAGCTCGACTTGGTGCAGAAATCCGGCTCTTGGTTCTCTATGGGTGAAATCCGACTGGGTCAGGGCCGTGATGCGGCGAAGGAGTATTTCCGCACCCATCCGGAAGATGCCCAGAAATTGGAGAGTGACATCCGGCAGAATGCCTATAAGCTTATGAGTCGGCAGTCTTTGGCGGCTGCCCGTGCCGCCGGGCGCAGCGTGGGCGAGTCGATCGAAACCGGTACCCCAGGTGATGTGGGAGCCGAGGATTTTGAGGGCTGATGAAGATTGTGGAAAAACTGGAACCGTCCCGGCATATCCCGGGGCGGTTCCTGGTCTGGTTTTCGGACGAAACCGATCCGGTCAAGGTAACGGAGAATGAGGTGCTGTCCTTTTCTCTCTATCGAGGAAGAGAACTGGAGGAGGAAACGATACAGGCATTGCTTCGTTCCGGAGGCGAAAGTTCGGCGAAGGCCAGAGCAGCTCGTATGTTGGGGCAGCGGCCGCTGTCCCGAAAAGAGCTGATTCAGCGGCTGGAAGAAAAGGGAGAATCCCCGGAATTTGCCGTAACAGCAGCAGACTATTTGGAGGACATCGGAGCGTTGAACGATTTGGAGTATGGTCGTGCAGTCGTGCGGCATTACTGCGGTCGGGGATATGGCGTGCAGAAGCTTCGAATGGAACTGCAGCGCAGGGGTGTGCCGAGAGAATTATGGGATGAAGCGCTGGAGGAACAGAGCGACCCGGTGCAGCGGGTGGAATGGTTCTTAGAGCGCCGCTTAAGAGGAAAACAACCCTCGGATGAACGAGAAATCAAGCGAGTGACCGATGCACTGATGCGCCGGGGCTTTCGCTGGGAGGAGATTCGGACGGGCTTGGCCCGGTACGGATCCGAATTGGAGGAGGAACACATTTGAGCAAGTATAAAGTGGCCTTTATTTCGCTGGGCTGTGCGAAAAATTTGGTAAATACGGAGCAGATGGCCGCCTTGGTGCGGGATGCGGGACATGAGATTGTGTCGGATCCGGCAGGGGCGGATGTCTGCGTTTTGAACACCTGCGGCTTCATTGATTCGGCCAAGAGCGAAGCCATTGAGTACATTTTGGATCTGGCTCGGTTGAAGGATGAGGGGAAACTGGGGAAGCTGCTGGTGGCTGGATGCCTGTCGCAGCGCTATCGGGAAGACATCAAAACCGAGCTGCCTGAGGTGGACGGCATGCTGGGTACCGGAAGTTATACCGATGTGGTTTCGGCCATTGAGCAGCTGATGGAGGATCAGAAGCCGGAATACTTTGGAGACATCAGCCGTACCTATGACGATGGTGACCGTGTGGTGTCTACGGTGCCGTGGAGCGCCTATCTGAAGATTGCGGAGGGCTGCGATAACTACTGTGCGTTCTGCATCATTCCGTATTTGCGTGGGCATTACCGCAGTCGCAGCATGGAATCGCTGCTGGCGGAAGCCAAGAAGCTGAGCGACGCCGGCGTCAAAGAGTTGATCGTGATTGCACAGGATATTACCCGCTATGGTGTGGATCTGTACAAGAAACCCATGTTGGCAGCGCTGCTGACAGAGCTTTGTAAGATGGATTTCCATTGGATTCGGCTCCACTACCTCTATCCTGATATGATTAACGACGAGTTGATTGAAGTGATGGCAAAGGAAGAGAAAATCCTGAACTATCTGGATATTCCGATTCAGCACTGCAACGACCAGATTCTGCGTGCTATGTGCCGCCGGGGCACTAAGGATCAGATCGTCAGTTTGTTCCGCAAGCTGCGGGAGAAGCTGCCCGGTTTGGTGCTGCGTACCTCTTTGATCTGTGGCCTGCCGGGAGAAGACGAGGCTGCCTTTGAAGAATTGTGCGAATTTTTGGAGGAGCAGCGCATCGAGCGTGCCGGTGTGTTCCAGTACTCTCCGGAGGAGGGAACCCGTGCGGCTGCTATGGAGCATCAGGTGGACAGCGATGTGGCGGCCCGCCGTGTAGAGCTGGTGGTGGATCTCCAATCCCGCGTGATGGATGAGATGAACGAATCTCGTCTGGGAGAGACACTGGAAGTCCTGTGTGAAGGCTTTGACGAAGAAATGGGTTGCTTTGTGGGCCGTTCTTATGCCGATTCGGTGGATATTGACGGTAAGGTTTACTTTACAGCCGCCGGCGCTGTGCGGCCGGGTACCTTTGTGATGGTACGAATTACGGATATCGTGGACGGCGACCTGATGGGTGAGTTTGAGGAGGAAGTGGAGCTGTGAATACTGCCAATAAGCTGACAATGCTGCGCATCCTCCTGATTCCGGTCTTTGTGCTGGTGCTGTATTTGGAGTTTGACTACAACAATTATGTGGCTCTGGCAATTTTCATTTTGGCCAGTGTGACTGATCTGCTGGACGGAAAAATTGCCCGCAAGTATAACATGATTACAGATTTCGGCAAGTTTATGGACCCGATTGCCGACAAATTGCTGGTCACTTCTGCGATGCTGATGTTTGTGGCTTGGGGCTGGATGCCGGCATGGGTGGTCATTGTGGTCATTGCCCGTGAGTTTATTGTGTCCGCTCTCCGGTTGGTGGCAGCTACCAATGGCCGAGTCATTGCAGCAGGCTGGTCCGGAAAGGTCAAGACGGCCAGCACCATGGTCTGTCTTTGCATTATGCTGCTGGGGCTTCCCATGGTGGTCAATCAGGTTTGTTCTGCCGTGATTTTGGTCACTACGGCCTATTCCGGTGTGGAGTATATGGTGAAAAACCGGGATGTGCTGGACTGGAGCAACATGTAAGCTGCGGATTTTTGGCACTCATTCTTGACACCAAAGGGCCGGAATGGTAGTATATTAAAGTATCAAATGCGTGGAACGGGAAGAGTAACATCTGCGAAAGCGGACAGAGATGGACGGTCACTGGCTGAAAGCCGTCCTCTGCAACGGGATGTGAAGTGCGCCCGGGAGCATGGGAGTAATGTCCCCGGTGGCCCCGTTATCGGCAATTTGAGTGACAAATAAGAGTGGAACCGCGTTTTGTAGTTACAGATCGCCTCTTGCAATGCAGGAGGCGATCTTTTTCTGTTTCCCGGTTTCCTGGAACGGAGGGACTTATGGCGAATCGTCTGACGGAATTGCTCGGAGCCTATCAGGACCGAGATCCCGCAGCCCGGAGCAAGCTGGAAATTTTTCTGCTTTATCCCGGCGTGCATGCATTGATCCGGCATCGGATCGCACATTTCTTTTATAAGCACCGCCTGTTCTTTCTGGCACGACTGGAATCCCAGTGGAACCGATTTTGCACCGGAATTGAAATCCATCCGGGCGCAACCATCGGTCGGCGCTTTGTGATTGACCACGGTATGGGTATTGTTATTGGTGAGACGGCAGAAATCGGCGATGATGTGTTGATTTACCACGGAGTTACCCTTGGTGGCACCGGAAAAGATCAGGGGAAACGCCACCCAACCATTGGGGATGGAGTGATGATCGGTTGCGGCGCCAAGGTGCTTGGCCCGTTTAAGGTGGGTGACGGCGCACGCATTGCAGCCAATTCTGTGGTACTGTCGGAAGTTCCGGCCAATGCAACCGCGGTCGGTATTCCGGCGCAGGTTGTGCGTATCGGCAACAGTAAGGTGAGCTATGCAGACAATGTGGATCAGATTCATGACATCATCAATCCGGTGATGCGGAACCTGGAGCAGCTGCAGCGCCGTGTCGAAGCCTTGGAAGAACAGCAGAACAAAACACAATGAACCATTGTAAAGGAGAGGAATACGATGAAATTATATAATTCCCTGACCAGACGGAAGGAAGAGTTTGTGACCAATGAGCCCGGCAAGGTGAAGATGTACACCTGTGGCCCCACGGTTTACCATTTTGCTCACATTGGCAACCTGCGCAGCTACATCATGGAGGATGTGTTGGAGAAGTACTTGCGCTATGACGGGTACGATGTCACCCGTGTTATGAATATCACGGATGTGGGACATCTGTCCAGTGACGCCGATACCGGCGAGGATAAGATGGTTAAGGGCGCTAAGCGAGAGCATAAGAGTGTGATGGAAATTGCTCAGTTCTACACCGATGCCTTCTTTGATGACTGCGCAAAGCTGAACATCAAGACACCGGATGTGGTTCAGCCTGCCACCGGATGCATTGATGAGTTTATCAAGGTCATTACCAAGCTGCTGGAGGATGGCTATGCCTATCAGGCCGGCGGAAACATCTATTTTGATACCAGTAAGCTCAAGCAGTACTATGTGTTCCAGAACTTCAATGAAGAAGATCTGGCCGTGGGTGTCCGTGAGGATGTGGAGGCCGATGAGAATAAGCGAAACCGGGCAGACTTTGTGCTGTGGTTCACGAAGTCCAAATTTGAAGACCAGGCGTTGAAGTGGGATTCGCCCTGGGGTGTCGGTTATCCCGGTTGGCACATCGAGTGCTCCTGCATCAGCATGAAGTATCTGGGTGAGCGGTTGGATCTGCATTGCGGCGGCATTGACAATGCGTTCCCGCACCATACCAATGAGATTGCGCAGAGCGAGGCCTATGTGGGGCATAAGTGGTGCAATTACTGGTTCCATGTGCACCATCTGAACACCAATGGCGGAAAAATGTCCAAGTCCAAGGGCGAGTTCCTGACGGTTTCTCTCCTGCAAGACAAGGGGTATAATCCGCTGGTGTATCGCCTGTTCTGCTTGCAGAGCCATTACCGCAAGGCGTTGGTGTTCAGCTATGAAAATCTGGACAATGCCGCAACGGCCTACCGCAAGCTGGTGGATCGCATTGCCAATTTGGATCCTAAGGATGAGGCCCCTGTGGACGAAGAGACGGCAGCTGCTTTGAAGCAGAAATTTGCAGATGCACTGGATAATGACTTGAACACGGCTCTGGCGGTCACTGTGCTTTACGATGTGCTGAAGGCCAAGACGACACCGGCAACGAAGCTGGCCCTTATTGGCAAGTTCGACGAAGTGTTGGGCCTGGATCTGCTGCAGGCAGCGGAGAAGGTGCGTGCGGAGAAGGCGAAGAAGGTGGCCGCAGCTGCGGATGCAGAGCAGGCTGTATTTGGCGAAGGAGACCCGGAGATCGATGCACTGGTTCTGGCACGTCAGCAGGCCCGTAAGGACAAGAATTGGGCGGAGGCAGACCGTATTCGTGACGAACTGACCGCCATGGGCATTACGCTGGTGGACACCAAAGAGGGTGTCCATTGGAGCCGTAGCTGATGGGAGGGGTTCTTCACATCCATGTTACCCGAAAATGAACAGCGGCTGCGTGCGCTCTGTCAGAATGATACTCTGGCAAATCAAATCATGGCGTTGATTGAGGCGGACCTTCGTTCCCGTCGGGCAGAAATTGCCCAGCGGCAGACGGAGGGGCTGAAACGGGCACGGGAAATGGGAACCCAGTTGGGTCGTCCGCCCATCAAGCGTCCCCGCAAGTTTGCCAGTGTTTATTTGGCGTTCTCCAATCACGAAATCAGCGCACGAGCGGCCTCTCAGCGTCTGGGAGTATCCCCCGGAACCTTTAAGCGTTGGGTTGCAGAAGAGGAACGGGAGCGTTCCTGAAGCAGCGGATGAAAATGAGCGCCCGTCCCTCATAAGGGACGGGCGCTCGGTTTTTATCGTTCTCTGGTGTTAGGATTCCACCTTGAGGGCATATTCTGCACCGGCCTCTACCGGTGTTTCGCTTACGCCGGTGGCGGCGTACTCACCGTTCACATAAAAGGCCCAGTAAGCGTGGTCGGTTTCATAGTTCACGGTTTTTCCGTTGACCGTGTCGATATAAAGACCGTAGGGCCCTTCCGTTCCGGAAGCAATCCCACATTCAATCAAAGCTGCGCCAACGGATTCTGCATCTGTATGGATCGTGAAGGTGCGTTCTTCTTCACTGTCATCCACAACAAGAAAGAATGCGGTAGCTCCGCTGCCGAGCGTTGCATCGTTTTCGTAAACGATGGTGGAGCTGCTGCCTGGCATCTGACTGGTCGGGGGCTGATGGTTGCCGCAGCTGGATAAAATTAGGCTGAGAGAGAGGACGAGGAGCAGACACAGGGAGTTCAGCGATTTAGCAATCGGGCGATTTTTTTGATACATACATACACCGCTTTCCATTTTGATAAGTTCAGAATATCGAAAACAGGTGAAAATGTCAAGGAAGAGAGGTGTGAGAGGGACCAGAGATTTATTTGAAAAGCAAAAGAGACTGTGGTATAAATGGTTGAGAAGAAGCGTAAAATGCCGTGCCGGAGTCCAAGGGCCGGACGGGCAGGAGGAAAAGTATGACACTGCACCATTTAGAGATATTTGTGGCTGTATGTGAGGAGAAAACCATGCACGCAGCCGCAGAAAAATTGAATTTATCCCAGCCATCCATCTCCAAGGCCATCGGAGATTTGGAAAAGTACTATCACATCAAGTTGTTTGAACGGATCAACCATCGTCTTTACCTGACGCCGATCGGAGAAACGATGCTGGACCATGCCACGCATATATTGGAGCTGTACCACCATATGGAGGATGACATCAGCATCCATGGCCAGACAACTCACATTCGCATCGGCGCCTCGGTCAGTGTGGGAACTTGCATCCTCCCACGGATGATTCACTTTCTCACGCAGAAGAATTTGCCTGTCTCTTACGATGTGACCATCAATAATACCAGCCGAATTGAACGATTGGTTACCGATTACGAACTGGATTTGGGTTTGGTCGAAGGCTATGTGGAAAATCCCAATTTAATTGTGCATGAGTTGGCGGAGGACGAATTGGTCCTTGCAGTCCGTACGGGACATCCTCTGTTGGAGCAGCCGGAGGTAACCCTTGCAGATTTGGAGCGCTATCCCTTTGCGTCACGGGAAGATGGAAGCAGCAAGCGTAATCAGCTGGAGCTTCACCTCCAGAAACTGGGGCTGAAACTGACAACCAATTACGCTTGCAGTAGTATTGAGGCCATCAAACAAGCTCTGATTTACACCGACAGCATCGCTGCATTGTCCCATATGATGATTGCAGAAGAGGAGGAGAAGGGACTGCTGACGAGGCTGCCGGTGGCAGATCTGCGGATCAAACGCTCGATCCGCTTGATCTATCATAAGAACAAGTATATGTCGCCGGCAATGAAAGCTTTTATTCAGGTGTTAGATGAGCATATAGATAGCAGTTCCAACCACACCACTGCCTAAAATGATGGCAATGGGATTTGCCTTGAACTTTCTCAGCAGGAAAAGGCAGATGGCGAACAGAGCTATTTCCACATACTGAATGTTTGCCACGGATACGATGCCGTCCTGGAAAATACCGATCAGCAGGATCGAAAGACCGGCGGAACCGATCAAAGAAACTACGGCGGGTCTCAGAGCGGCCAGAACGGTCTGGAGACCGCCAAGGTCTCTGTACTTGTAGTAGACATGGGCCAGAGTCAAGCAAATGATGAAGGACGGAATAATGCACCCCAAAGTGCAAATCAGCACACCGGGGATTCCATTCAGCTGCATGCCGACAAAGGTAGAAGAGTTGATTGAAATGGGTCCGGGGGTCATTTCCGCAATGGTGACCAGATCGCTGAACTGCTCCAGGGTCATCAGCTGATGGATATTGACGATCTGATCCTGGATCAGGGGGATGGCAGCATAGCCGCCGCCGACACTGAACATGCCGACCTGAATGAAGGCAAAAAAGAGTTTCCAAATCATATTATGCGGCCACCTTTCTATAAGCCAGAGCGGCATCGGCGATGCCGATCAGCAGGCAGGTCAAAATAACCACCATGGCGCTGATATGGAACACCGCAACGGCGATGAAGCACACGACCATCATTGCGATGTACATGGTGCGCTTAGTTTTCAAAACATTGCTGGTCAGATTCAGCGTCACATCGATGATGACGGCGGCTACGCCGGCACGAGTCACACGAAGTGCAGTGGCAATCACCACATTGGTGCGGAACTGCTCATAGCACAGACTGATCAGAGAGATGATAATCATGGGGGG
The DNA here is from genome assembly GCA_029257695.1 of Oscillospiraceae bacterium. GTDB lineage: Bacteria > Bacillota > Clostridia > Oscillospirales > Oscillospiraceae > UMGS1766. The sequence goes on along the minus strand of JARIAU010000062.1, from coordinate 36,044 downwards.
CAGGATTGTGCCGAGCACGGCGATTGCAGAGCCCAGAATGCCAGCCATACGATACCCAATGATAACGGATGCGTTGACCGGCAGGGGACCGGGTGTCGACTGAGTGATGGCTGTAATGTCCAGCATCTCATCTTCGTCCAGCCACTTTTTCTCGTCCACGAATTTTTTCTTCATGAGGGATACGATGACGAACCCGCCGCCAAAGGTGCAGGAACTGAGTACAAACATGGAAGTAAACAGCTTCCAAAGCGTCTTTGCATCTGCTTTCTTTTTCATAGTCGGTAAATTCCTCCTTGTGATGTCGGATGCAATCATACTATGGTTTGATTGATAAGTAAAATACATTAACTTAATCGTTTTGATAGATATTTGTTATCAAAACAGAGCAAAACACACGCACCGCATAGCTCATGCCATACAGTGCGTGTGTTTTGTTTCGTTTAATCGGATCAATCCAGCACACGGCGGATCGTCAGAATATTTTTGTAGTTGACATCGGTCAAGGTAATGCCCCACTCTGCACCAAGTGCATTGATGATCTGGCCGTTGCCGGCATAGATCCCCACATGACCGCTGTAGCAAACGATGTCACCGGGGCGCATCTCGCCATAGCTGACGCTATGACCGACGCCTCGCATGGCAGAAGAGGAGTGGGGGAGGGACACGCCAAAATTCTGATAGACCTTCATGACAAAACCAGAGCAATCGGCGCCGTTGGTCAGACTGGTACCACCCCAAACATAGGGGTTGCCTTGAAACTGGGTGGCATAAGCAGCGACCTCTTCTCCCATGGTGGCATACAGAGAGCCGACCCGATAGCCCTTCTCCGAAGTGGCAGAAACTACACTGCAGGGAAGGAAGCCCATAGAGGAATCGGTTTTCACCATGAGCCAATCGCCAAGATTGCCCACCACGGTCAGTAACTCGCCTTCCGGCAGCTCTGCCAGCACAGAGAATGACTCATCGGCACCGGAACGAAGAGAAGCGGTCTCGGTATACACCTGAACCGAACCATGAGCAACGGAAGGAGACAAAGTCACATAGTCGGAGCTGAGATAGCCATCCTGTCCATTGTAGCGGACGCTGTACCACCCGTTAGTTTCGGTATAGACGGGGAGAGAAATGCCCTTCGGCAGCTGAAGAATCCCCTTGGAATCAGAGGAAGGCTCGCTGCGCAGCCAGAGCTGATCTGCACTTACTTCGCCAAAGCCCAGTAAAGACTCTGTGGCGGCCTCATCAATCAGGGTGCGGCTGACAAAGCCCTGGGTCTCACCGGAACGAACCAAAGACCAGCCGTCCCAGATGCCGAGAATCTCAACCTCCGTGCCGGAGGTCAGAATGCCGCAAGCCTGAGAAAGAGTGTCCATGGACTTGTAAAGAGAAACATCCAATGCGCCCACTGTGCCGTAGCCGATGGCATTGATCCAAGCGGCATCTGGTGCCAAGTAGCCGTAGAAAGACCCGTCATCTGTGGAATACACCACATACATCCATCCTTCTTCGTTGACGGAGAGAAGAGTGACATCGGTGTTGCCCACAATGCGGGTGATGATTTGGCTGCTGCTGTCGGCACTGCTGTACAGCAGAGTTCCGATGCCGGAAACAGAAGCAGTTTGGCTCAGCAAATGTCCCTCGGTGAGGGAACCCATATAGCTGCCAAAATATGTTTGCTCCCGGTTGACATAACCGTCCAGTGTAGAACCGTCCTGATTCAGCAGACGGACGGGCAGCCATGCTTCGGCGTTCTCGTCCAGAACTTCAAGCGCAGCGCCCTCAGAGAGAACGGCGACGGTGTCGCTGGACTCTATGGGGGCGGCCTTCAGAAGTGAACCGTCGTCGGAGACGCTGCCATAGGACACGGCTCCTGCTCCCAAAACGGAGAAGGAAACGACAGCGGCGACGGTCGTTGTCAGAACACATATGCGCTTGAAGCTGCGGTGATGTGAAACCATTGGATGAAACCTCCTAACAATCAGGAGGTAAAGGAAACTCCGTTACTTGGAAGAAAGTGCGCGCTGCAGCCAGACATCGGCCAGATCCATAGCGGAATACAGGCTGGATTTTTCGCTTTTGCGCACCACACGGTCACGGCTCTTCAAATCAGGATCCGTGAGCTGGAGCTGGATGGAGACCTTGGTGGCCACATCCAAATCCTTTACCTTGGTGGTGGATAGGATTTGGAGCAGGATGATGTAGGGATCAGCCATGCTGCCAAAATAAATCATGTTGTCCTTCCGACGAAGGGGATGACCTTTGTAGGTCAGGGACTGCTTCTTGGACTGAGCCATAGAAATACCTCCTGGAATTGTTACTAATTGTAACAGAATGTATCAATCTTGTCAACACCTTGAAACCAAGGCGTAATAAACTGGGAAAACATGTAAAAAATGGGGAAAAGGGTCGCCCTTGAGGGACGACCCTATTTTGACATAAGTTCGATCAGACGCCCAAATAATGACGCACCAATTCCTGCAAAAGCTCGTCCCGATCCAGCTTACGGATGAGAGTACGGGCATTGTTGAAGTTGGTGATATAAGTAGGATCTTCGGACAAAATGTAACCAACGATCTGATTGATAGGGTTATAACCCTTTTGCTGAAGAGCGGTATAGACCTGAGAAAGGATTTCCTTGGTATCGACGGTATCGTCGGAGGAAAGATCGAATCTACGTGTGTAGTCGGACATTGGTGACACCTCCTCATGCTGTCCGTAAGACAACATCGTGCTACATGTTGAAGCTATTCTACATCAAAAAAAGGAAAATGTAAAGGACAAAGTGGGAATCGGTTCTTACGGAGAGAAAAGGAGACAACACATATGGAAGTGGAGGGAGAGAGTGCAGAGAAAGTGGAAACCGGCAGCCATCCGCCCGAGGGCGGAAAGCTGCCGGTTGGTGCTGTCATACAAATCGGTGGGAAACCGAATGTGTTCAGCGGAGCACTGCGCCCAGCTGCTCTTCCAGAGCGGTGAGTACCGCCTTCACATCATCGTCGGCTTCGGTATCGGTCAGCGTGTGATCTTCGGCACGGAGCTTCAGAGAGAAGGCCACACTCTTCTTGCCGGCAGGAATGGGGGTGCCGGTGTAAATATCGAAGAGAGCCACTTCCGTAATGAGTCCGGAGCCGGCCTTGGTGATGCAGGACTGCAGGTCGCCCACCGGGATGGAGGCATCGCACACCACGGCGATATCACGAGTCGTGGCAGGATATTTGGGCAGAGGACGGTAAACGATCTTGGTGTTCTGCAGTGTCAGCAGGGTGGTGAAGTCAATCTGAGCCACATACATGCGGCCGTCCACATCGTAATTCTTTGCCACCAGAGGGTGGATCTCACCGATGGTTGCAATCACCTGTTCGCCCACAGAAACCGTGGCACAGCGGCCGGGATGGAATGTGGGGTTGGTGGTGTTGGCTGCATAGGTGATTTCGCCGGGGTGGAAGGCATTTAGAAGTGTCTCCACATCGCCCTTGAGCTGGAAGAAGTCCATCTGCTCACCGTAAGCACCCAAAATCAGCTCCTGCCGCTCGTCAGCCAATGCGGTGCCTTCCTGCATTCCATAGGTGCGGGCCAGCTCGTAGAGGGAGGCCTTCTTGTTATGGAAATGCTCGTTGCGGGCCAGAACCTCCAGCATGGAGGGGATGGCGGTGGTGCGCATGATGGAGGTATCCTCACCCAGCGGATTCAGAATGCGGATGCTATGGCGGAGAGAGGATTCCTCCGGCAGACGGATTTTGTCATAGTAGGAGGGGGAGATGAAGGAATAAGTCATGATTTCGCTGTAACCCAAGCTGCGGCAGGAAGCAGTCATGAGTTGCTCGGCCTTCTGTTTGGGGGAGAAGCCGCCACGGGTGGTCTCGCCACGCATCAGTGTGGTGGGCAGGTTGTTGTACCCATAGAAGCGGGCCACTTCCTCGGCAATGTCGGAATAATGCTCCACATCGCTGCGCCAAGAGGGGACATAGATGGTGTCGCCGTCCAGCGTAAAGCCCAGACGAACCAGAATATCTACCATTTCCTCACGGGAAATATCTGTGCCCAGCAGGGCATTGACCTTTTCGGGCTCCAGCTCCACAGTGACCGGATTGCGGTCGGCGGCGATCACATCAATGACACCATCCACCACTTCGCCGGCACCCAACAGCTCCACCAGTTCGCAGGCACGCTGCACACCCAGATAGGTGTTCATGGGATCCAGACCCTTTTCATAGCGGCCGGAGGATTCGGTGCGCATACCCAGAGCGGTGGCAGTGCGGCGGACCGATACGCCATTGAAGTTGGCAGATTCAAACACGACGCAGGCGGTGTCGCCGACGATTTCGGAGTTTGCACCGCCCATCACACCAGCCACGCAAACCGGTTTATTCACATCGCAGATGCACAGCATGGAAGTGGTCAGTTCCCGCTCGGTGCCGTCCAGAGTCTGAATGGTTTCACCCTCACGAGCGGTACGGATGACAAGCTTGCCACCTTCCACACAGCTAAAGTCAAAGGCGTGCATGGGCTGGCCATATTCCAGCATGACATAGTTGGTGATGTCCACAATGTTGTTGATGGGACGGACACCGCTGGCGCGCAGACGCTCACGCATCCATTTGGGAGAGGGAGCAATCTTGACATTCTTGACCATACGCGCGGTGTAACGAGGGCAGAGCTCAGGATTCTCGATTTCCACATCCATTTCCTCAAATGCGCTGCCGCCGCAGCCTTCCACCTCGGGGGTGTGAAGAACCAGGGGCTGCTTGAATGTGGCGGAGGCCTCCCGAGCCAGACCGATCACAGACAGGCAGTCAGCACGGTTGGGCGTGATCTCAAATTCCACCACATGGTCGTCCAGACCGGTGACCGTTTTGATGTCGTCGCCGGGAGCGATGCCTTCCTCATTGAGCACGAAAATGCCATCCGGAATGCAGTTGGGGAACTCCTTCTGCTCGGCGTGCAGGTCAGCCAGTGTGCAGATGGTGTTGGCAGCGGTGTTCAGTGCCACCAGATCACCCTCGTGGAGGTTGCGGCACAAGGTAGTAAGCTCCATTTCGTTATCGCCGATGTTGGCCTTCACACGATAAGTGCCGAAGGACACCGTTTCCACGGAGGTCAGTGCGGCGGCAATCACCTTGCCAAAGATTTTGTCACCGGCGGTGATTTCGGGAGAGATCGAGGGTTTCTTGGGGTCTATGGGGTGATAGTTGTTCAGCACAGCGGCAGCGGTGATGACACCATAGGGGAAATCGTGTTCATCCAGTCCCAGTTCGGCCAGACCGCAAAGCATGCCCTCGGACCGTTCACCGCGGAGCTTGCCTTTGGTGATTTTCACACCACCGGGCAAAGTGGAGTTGTGTTTGGCCACGGGAACCAAATCCCCCACATGGACATTCCATGCACCGGTGACGATCTGCACCGTCTCGCCGCCCACATCAATCTGGCACACCCACATATGGTCGGAGTTGGGGTGACGGGTCAATTCGGTGATGCGGCCGACAACCACATTGGAGATTTCGCCGCCCAGCTCTTCGTAGGTTTCCACCTTGGACCCGGAAATGGTCAGAGCCTCGGCGAAGGTTTTATCGTCGATGTCAGACACGCTGACATTGGGAACGAATTCGTTCAACCAGTTACGAGAAAGAATCATTTTGTTAGTCCTCCTTCACTTAGAACTGTTCCAGGAAACGGACATCGTTTTCAAAGCAGAGCTTCAGATTGTTGATGCCGTAACGCATCATGGCAAGGCGCTCCACACCCATGCCAAAGGCCCAGCCGGAGTACACATCCGTGTCGATGTTGCATCCCTTGAGCACCTTGGGATGGATCATGCCGGCGCCCAGCACCTCGATCCAGCCTTCTCCCTTGCACACGCTACAACCCTTGCCATGGCAGGCAAAGCACTGGACATCCACCTCACAGGAAGGCTCGGTGAAGGGGAAGTGGTGGGGGCGGAAACGGGTGACGGAATCTTCGCCGTACAGGCTCTTGATGACCTCGTTCAGGGTACCCTTCAGGTCTGCCATGGTGATGCCCTTGTCCACCACCATGCCCTCGATCTGGTGGAACATGGGGGAGTGGGTGGCGTCGGCCTCATCCTTGCGATATACCCGGCCGGGAGCAACGATGCGGATGGGAGGATGCTGGGTCTCCATGGTGCGTACCTGCATAGGGCTGGTCTGGCTGCGGAGCAAAACGGCATCGTTCTTGGGATCTTCTTCGCCAGGGGTAATGTAGAAGGTGTCCGTCCACTCACGGCCGGGGTGTCCTTCCTCGGTGTTCAGGCGGGTGAAGTTGTACTCGGCCAGTTCGATTTCAGGGCCCTCTGCCACGGTGAAGCCCATACCCAAGAAGATTTCCTTCAGCTCGTCCAGAATGAGGTTGATGGGATGGCGATGGCCCTGCTCCCGCTCTGCGCCGGGGATGGTCACATCCAGCGCTTCTTCGGCCAGACGACGCTCCAGAGCCAGTGTTTCGATGTCCTTGCTGCGCTGGGTAATGGCGTCGGTCACAGCGGCACGGACTTCGTTGGCCAGCTGACCCATCATCGGACGCTCCTCGGCGGACAGACCGCCCATCTGCTTCAAAACGGCAGTCAGTTCGCCCTTCTTGCCCAGATATTTTACGCGCAGGGCATCCAGATCGGCGGCGGTATCGACGCCGGCGATGGCAGTCAGTGCCTCGGCACGGATCTGTGCCAGTTTTTCTTTCATACAGAACACTCCTTCTTGAGAAAATGACAAAATAAAAAGCCTTTCCTCCCAAATCACTGGGACGAAAGGCAACCCTTCCGCGGTACCACCCGCATTCAAAGCAGTTTGCTTTGCACTTATGATGGGATAACGACCATCAAGCGGTCCGGCATTTCCTCCGAACATGCTCCCGGGCGAACCAGTCCTGCTTTCTCCACATCTGCTTTCAGCCGGTGACAGATGCTCTCTGATGAGAAAGTGAAAGACATTTTCCCGTTCCACGCACAATATATTCTTTTATATCATATTTACCGAATGGATGCAAGAGCCGGCGGAAGAAAAAGCGGAAAAACGGCATTCTCATTGGAAAAGATGAAAAAACAACGGAAGAACGGACCATCAGTGAGATTTATCATTTCTTTTTTCGTTTGTCCGTGCTACAATAATAAGAACTCATATGAAAGGATGTGTTCCTATGCGCATCGCCACAGCGGAGGAGATGCGGCAGCTGGACGCAGCGGCCATAGAAGGAAGGAAAATCCCTTCTGCACAGCTCATGGAGCGGGCGGCGGAGGGGATTCTGTCTGCCTGTCTTGCATTGCTGGAGCAACCGCACGGAAAACGGGCGGTGGTGCTGTCCGCTCCCGGCAACAACGGTGGAGACGGAGTGGCAGCCGCTCGTCTGCTGATGGAGCAGGGGATACAAGTTCGGGCTTTCTTGGTGGGACGGCGAGAAAAGATGACGGAGGATTGCAAGGAGATGGAGCGGCGGCTGGAGGGCTGCGGCGGTGTCTTGGAGCAGTTTCATCCGGCATCAGAATCGCAAAAAGCGGTCATTCAAGAGGCGGACTTGGTGGTGGACGCTCTGTTTGGGATTGGTCTCAACGCTCCTGTGCGGGGAGATGCGGCAGAGGCCATACATTATATAAATAGTTCCCCTGCCGTTGTGGTTTCTGCGGACATCCCTTCTGGGGTGCAGGCGGACACCGGCCGAGTACTTGGATGTGCAGTCCGGGCGGATCGAACCGTCACCTTTACTTGTCCCAAGGTTGGACACTATGTGGGGGAAGGCGGTTTGGCCACCGGAACGCTGACCGTCCACTCCATTGGAATACCTGCGGATTTGATGGAGGAATGGACAGAATCCATTACGGCAGTGGATGCAGCGTGGGTGCGTGCCCATTTGCCAAGTCGTCCGGTGGATGGGCATAAGGGAACATTTGGAAAGTGCTATTTGCTTGCCGGAAGTGTCGGTTATACCGGAGCGCCGGTGTTGGCGGCCAATGCGGCCGTGCGCAGCGGCACTGGGTTGGTGTTTTTGGGTGTGCCGGAGACGGTTTATCCGATTGTGGCGGGCAAAACATTGGAAGCAATGCCGCATCCGCTGTCAGCCGCTCCGGATGGAACGCTGGCGGAACTGGCTTTGGACCAGATCATGCAAAAAGCTGTGTCCTGCGATGCGATACTCCTTGGGCCGGGGATGGGACGCTCTGCTGCGGTGGAGCAGCTCATTCCTGTGTTGATGGAACGATTGGAGAAGCCGTTGGTACTGGATGCGGATGGTATAAATGCGCTGTCCAAGCATATGGATGTATTGCAGCGGCGTCGGGCCCCGTTGGTACTGACACCCCATGATGGAGAATTTGCCCGCTTGGGTGGAGATCTAACAGGGGGAGATCGGGTCGGTGCGGCCAAATCCTTTGCACAGCGGTATGGCTGTGTGCTGGTGCTGAAAGGACACCGCACGGTGACGGCCTGTCCGGATGGTCGGGTGTATGTGAATACCACCGGAAACTCCGGATTGGCCAAGGGCGGCAGTGGAGATACGCTGGCAGGTTTGCTGACCGGACTTCTGGCACAGGGAATGGAGCCGGGAGAAGCGGCGGCAGCGGCCGTTTGGATCCACGGCCGGGCCGGGGATCTGTGCGCCGAACGGTTGAGTGTGCGGGGGATGGCACCCTCGGATTTGACGGAAACATTCTGCCGGGTATTTCTGGAATTGGAGTGAATGAATGTGCGAAGGATTGCCTTCGTACCAATGATGACCCTTCTGCTCTTGCTTCTAAGTGGATGCAGGGGTGCGGAGGCACCGCACGAACGATATCGCAGGGATTATCAAGACCTCACTTCCTATGAAGGGGAGGCCGAGGTAACGGCGGATTACGGAGACAAGGTCTATCAATATCAGATTACCCTTCAAGGGAATGAGCGGGGCGGCGAGGTGGAGGTCACAGAACCGGCCTCGATTGCCGGAACCGGCTACCGATGGCAAAAGGGGAGCTGCACCGCCCTTTGCGGGGACATCACGCTGGCCACTGGGCATCTTTCGGAAGATGGGCTGTCCCCTGCGGATGCAATGCCGGTCTTGTTGGCGGCCTTGGGCTCCGGGCGGGAGATTGCGGCGGAGGAGCAGACATTGGATGGGAAGGATGTGCTCTTTTTGGAGCTGTCCAATCCGAACCGTCCGGAAGAGGCGTCTCGTGTGCAGGTCTGGTTGGACCGCAGCAACGGAGCGTTGTGCCGAGGGGAGATTCTTTGGCAGGACAAAACCGTGATCACCGTTGATTTTAATCATTTTTCTTATACAGCACAGCAAACAAAGATAGAAGGTTAATGAAATGAACAATCTGCAAAAGAGAACTTGGGCGGAGATCCACATGGATCGCTTGGAGGCAAACTATCATGCACTGCGTGCCCTGGCACCGGAGAGCAAGTTTACCGGTTTGGTGAAGGCCAACGGATACGGCCACGGAGCCGTGGCTGTGGCTGCTAAATTGGAAGAACTGGGGGCGGACTATTTGGCCGTGGCTTGTCTGGATGAAGCCAGACAGCTTCGTGCCAACGGCATTCATGCCCCGATCTTGATTTTGGGAAACACGGACCCGGTGTACACGGAGGAATTGATTCTGCTGGAGGTGACCCAAGCGGTCTATGAGCCTCGGATGGCAGAGGAATTCTCTCGTCAAGCGGTCGGCATGGGGAAACAGCTGCGCTGCCATCTGAAGGTGGATACGGGAATGTCCCGACTGGGCATTCTGTGCAATGAACAGTCGGCAGAGAATGGTGTGGATGTGTTGGAGGAGATGTATCGTCAGCCGGGCTTGGACTGCGAGGGGATCTTCATGCACTTTGCGGATGCGGATACCTGTCCGGAATATTCTCGGATGCAGATCCGGCGGTTCCGCACGATTTTGGAAGAGCTGGAACACAGGGGGATTACCTTCAAAATCCGCCATTGTTGTGCCGGTGCTGCCACCATCCATTATCCTGAAGCACATTTGGATATGATTCGGCCGGGTATTCCGCTGTACGGTCTGCATCCGGACCGCTCAACGGTGGGAAAGATTGACTTGCAGCCGGTGATGGAACTGAAAAGCCGCATTGTTTCCTTGAAGCATATGCCGAAGGGGACTTGCATCAGCTATGGGCGCACCTATACTCTGGAGCGGGACAGCGTTGTGGCGGTGGTTCCGGTGGGTTATGCCGATGGTCTGCACCGCTGCCTGAGCAACCGGATGGAAATGCTGGTCTGCGGACAGCGGGTCCCGCAAATTGGTCGCATTTGTATGGATATGTGCATGCTGGATGTGACGGATGTGACGCAAGTACAGATCGGAGATGTGGTTACGGTCTTTGGTGACGGTGTGCCGTTGGACGACTTGGCGGAAACGGCAGGCACCATCACGTACGAACTGATGTGTGCAGTGGCTCCTCGGGTGCCTCGGATTTATCTGCACTGAGAACTGGACACGGCTTTGTCGCATAAGCTGATATGGGAGACGAAAGTGTCGGGGGAAAAGGCGCACTCAAAGGTTTGATTCGGTATAAAGAGGAGCGCCCCGGGGGAAAATGAAAGTGACCCGGGTACATAACACTGCCTGGGCTACTTTGACCACGGAGTGTGAGTAAAGTGGAGCACATTGTCAGACGAGGAGATATTTATTATGCCGACCTGAGCCCGGTTGTGGGCAGCGAGCAGGGTGGGATTCGTCCGGTATTGATCATCCAGAACAACATGGGCAACCGACACAGCCCGACGGTGATTGCAGCAGCGATTACATCCCAGATGAACAAGGCAAAGCTGCCGACCCATATTGAATTGGTGGGCGATCATTGCGGACTCACCCGAGATTCAGTGATCCTTTTGGAGCAGATCCGAACGCTGGATAAACGCCGGCTGCGGGAGCACATGGGACGATTGGATAGCGCACGGATGGACGAAGTCGATCGGGCCATTGCGGTGAGTTTTGGTCTGGTGGGCAGAGAAAAAGAAGTGTAATGCAAAAGAGAGGGGAAGAACCCCTCTCTTTTGTTCCTTGATTCCAAGCGATTACGGGATAGGCTGGCCGCTGTACTTGGGTGCCGAGGTAGGTGTGGTGGTCATATCGTGTTGGCTTTCGCTGGCGGCAGAGGATGCACGGTGACGAGCTTGATCCACTGCGTCCTCGGCCATCCGTTGGGCATCCTCAACCGCATCCTTCACATCCTCTTTTGCGTGGTCGGCTTTGCGTTTGGCGTTGTCGGCGGCATCCATGGCACTGTGTCTTGCGTCGTCCACGGTTTCTTCCGCATGTTCTGCGATTCGATCACCGGCATCTTCTGCTTCGTCTCGGGCTTCTTCCGTGGAATCCCACATGGAATCTTCTTTGGAATCCGAGGGGATTTCCTGGGCTGGCGCACCGCTGTCGCTGGAATAGCTGGGTGTGGCTCGGTCGGCGGACGGATTGGGACCGCAGGAAGTCAGAATGGTGACCAGACACAGCAGAAAAAGACCGAAGATCTGTGTTTTTGGCTTGATCAAAGAAAAAACCTCCCTTGTGCCGTTCCTGTAGAACGGATAAAACTAGTATATGGAGAATGCAGACAAAAAAACAAAACAGCACTGGCAAAAAAATGGAAAAGCCCTTGCAAAGTGGTGTACGCTCTGATAGAATACAGATAGTAGGAAAGATTATCATTATTGATAATTAAATGACAAACAAAGGAGTGTAGCCCATGGAGCGGAAGCGTTACTCCCGCCAGCGTGAGCTGATTTATAATTGTCTGCAGTCTACAAAGACCCATCCGACAGCGGAAATGGTATATCAGGCGCTTAAGCCGGATCATCCCAAACTTAGCTTGGGAACGGTGTATCGAAATCTGAACCAGATGTCGGAGGCTGGTCTGATCGTGCGGATGCCCTTCCCGGTGGAACGCTTTGATGCGGACACCACTGCACACGCACATTTCTGCTGTGAGCAATGCGGACAAGTGTTTGATGTGCCCCTGCCGTCCTCCAGCGAGGAAGAAGCAAGGGAACTGTGCGGACAGATCGGCGGCATGCTGTATCGGGAAAGCCGTTTGTTTTACGGCATGTGTCAGGAGTGCAGCATGAAGGAAATGGAGTGTTGCATCACAACGGCGTGATGAGATAAACACAAAAAAGGAAAAGGAGATTATGGTATGGAATTGAAGGGTTCTAAGACGGAAGCAAACCTGTGGGCAGCCTTTGCCGGCGAATCGCAGGCACGCAACAAGTACACTTATTTTGCTTCTGCCGCAAAGAAGGCAGGCTATCAGCAGATCGCTTCTATTTTTGAAGAGACGGCAAACAATGAGAAGGAGCATGCCAAGATTTGGTTCAAGGAACTGGGCGGCATCTCCGATACCGTGTCCAACCTGCGTTCTGCAGCAGAAGGAGAGCATGAGGAGTGGACCTCCATGTATCCTCAGATGGCAGAAACCGCCCGGGAAGAGGGTTTCACTCGTCTGGCTTATCTCTTTGACGCAGTTGCAGCCATTGAGAAGGAGCATGAGGAGCGCTATCTGGCCCTGCTGGCCAATGTGGAAGGCGATTTGGTCTTTAAGACGGATGACGATAACACCGTTTGGGTCTGCCGTAACTGCGGACACATCCATGTGGGCAAGGAAGCTCCCCAGGTTTGCCCTGTTTGTGCCCACCCCCAGGCTTACTTTGAGCGCAAAAAGGTGAACTACTAAGCATGGAAACCATTCAGTATCAGCCGAAAGGTGTTTGTGCTCGGCACATGGAAATTGATGTGGAGCAAGGTGTCATTCAGAATTGCCGTGTCACCGGCGGCTGCAGCGGCAATCTGCAGGGAATTTCCAGCCTGATCCAAGGAATGCCTGTGGATGAGGCGATCTCCCGAATGGAAGGAATCCGCTGCGGTATGAAGAATACCTCTTGCCCGGATCAGTTGGCGCAAGCGCTGAAAACCTACAAAGGGTAAAAGTAACAAAGGCACTGTCTTCGGACAGTGCCTTTTTTGTCTTTTCTAAGGAGGAGAACTCCTTGACGCAGCAAGGAAAAAGCACTAAAATAGAGGTGTATAAGGCGAGAAGCGCGAAACAATCAAAAAGAAGAAAAAGTTTCGTTTTCTTGTGAAATATCCTTGACGGAGTGATAGGCCTGTGCTATAATGCGTACTTGTACTGGTATGGGCGTATTTTGCGCTCTTTTAAGGAAGGAACGGTGAATTGTTTGCTCACCCAACTGGAAACGGAACATAAAGTGGTCGGAGTCAAACAGTCACGAAAGGCAGTCCAGCGTGGGGAAGCACGGCTGGTGTTTTTGGCCTTGGATGCCGATCCTCAGGTGACGGATCCAATCATGGAGTTGTGTCAAGCACTTCGTGTCACGGTGGAGACCGTCCCGCATATGAAAGACTTGGGCGCTGCCTGTGGGATTGCGCTCGGTTGTGCTGTTGCTGCCATTTTGGCAGAATAATTTTGTTTTTAGCGAATATTCGTTCAGAATATTTGTTAAAATATATTTCGATCCATCCAAGAAAGGAGGAACTGTTCAATGCCTACTTTTAACCAGCTGGTGCGTAGCGGAAGAAAGACCTCTGTCACCAAGTCCAACTCCCCTGCCCTTCAGAAGACCAAGAACACCCTGAAGAATAAGGAGACTGATGCTCCTTCTCCTCAGAAGCGTGGCGTCTGCACTGCAGTCCGTACTTCTACTCCTAAGAAGCCCAACTCTGCTCTGCGTAAGATCGCTCGTGTTCGTCTGTCCAACGGTTATGAAGTCACCGCTTACATTCCCGGTGTCGGCCATAACCTGCAGGAGCACTCTGTCGTCATGATCCGTGGCGGCCGTGTTAAGGACCTTCCCGGTGTGCGTTACCACATCATCCGCGGCACTCTGGATACCCAGGGCGTCAACGGTCGTATGCAGGCTCGCTCCAAGTACGGTGCCAAGCGTCCGAAGGCCGGCAAGAAGTAATTTCTTACTGCGTCTACACAAAAGTTGCATTGCGCTCATGCGCAAGGCGAAAGCCTTGCCTAGAGTTTATTCATATAATATATGGGTAGACCTCTCGGCAGGCACCGGACAAGTTCACAAGGAACTGTCCGCCATGTACGGGTGCTGAAATAATGCATTCGAGTACCTATGAAGTCATTTTAAATGAAGGAGGGAAGCAAAGTGCCCAGAAGAGGAAATGTACCCAAGCGGGAAGTTCTGCCCGATCCTATTTACAGTTCCATCCTGGTGACTAAGCTGGTCAACAGCATCATGCTCGACGGCAAGAAGGGTGTTGCCCAGAAGGTTGTCTATGATGCGTTCGATACCATCAAGGAAAAGACCGGAAAAGAACCCATGGAGGTTTTCGAAGCCGCTATGGAAAATATTATGCCTTCTCTGGAGATCAAGGCTCGCCGTGTCGGCGGTGCCACCTATCAGGTCCCCATGGAAGTTCGTCCCGCTCGTCGCCAGACGCTCGCTCTGCGCTGGCTGACTGCTTATTCTCGCAGCCGTAGCGAGAAGAACATGGCCGACCGTCTGGCCGGCGAGATCATGGATGCTGCCAACAACACTGGTAACTCCGTGAAGAAGCGTGAAGATACCCACAAGATGGCCGAAGCCAACAAGGCATTTGCCCATTATCGCTGGTAATAGTAGAGGAGATACTGATTTATGGCTAGAAAAGTTAGTCTGGACAGAACCAGAAATATCGGTATCATGGCTCACATCGATGCTGGTAAGACGACCACTACTGAGCGTATCCTGTATTACACCGGTGTCAACCACAAGGTCGGTGAAACCCACGACGGTTCCGCCACCATGGACTGGATGGCACAGGAGCAGGAGCGTGGTATTACCATCACTTCCGCTGCTACCACTTGCTTCTGGTCTGGCTCCGAGAAGCAGTTCGATTCTCATCGAATCAACATCATCGACACTCCCGGCCATGTCGACTTCACCGTCGAGGTCGAGCGTTCCCTGCGCGTGCTGGACGGCTCTGTGACCGTCATGTGCGCCAAGGGCGGCGTCGAGCCTCAGTCTGAGACCGTTTGGCGTCAGGCTGATAACTACAAGGTGCCCCGTATGATCTATGTCAACAAGATGGACATCCTGGGTGCCAACTTCTACCATGTTCTGGATATGATCGCTGAGCGTCTGAAGGCCAATGCTGTTCCGATCCAGCTCCCCATCGGTGCTGAGGATACCTTCCGTGGTATCATCGACCTGGTCGAGATGAAGGCCGACATCTACTATGATGAGATGGGCAAGGATATGCGTGTCGAGGAGATCCCCGAAGACATGCTGGAGCAGGCTCAGGAGTACCGCACCAAGATGCTGGACTCCCTGGCAGACATCGACGAAGAGATCATGATGCTGGTCCTGGAGGAAGAGGAAGTTCCCACCGATATGATCCGCGCCGCTCTGCGTAAGGGTACGCTCGAGAACCTGTGTGTGCCTGTGGTTTGCGGTACTTCTTATCGTAATAAGGGTGTTCAGAAGCTGCTGGATGCCATCGTTGACTACATGCCTGCTCCCACTGACATCGAAGCTATGAAGGGTATCAACCCCGACACCGATGAAGAGGAAGCACGCCGTGCCAGCGATGACGAGCCCTTCTCCGCCCTGGCATTTAAGATCATGACGGACCCCTTTGTTGGCCGTCTGACCTTCTTCCGCGTCTACTCCGGCTCCATCAATGCCGGTGATAGCATCCTGAACTCCACCAAGGGCAAGAAGGAGCGCTTTGGTCGTCTGCTGCAGATGCATGCAAACCATCGTGAGGATCTGGAGACCGTCTACGCCGGTGATATCGCCGCTGCTGTTGGTCTGAAGAACACCACCACTGGTGACACCCTGTGCGCCGAGAATGCTCCCATTATCCTGGAGTCCATGGAGTTCCCCGAGCCTGTTATCCGCGTCGCCATCGAGCCCAAGACCAAGGCTGGTCAGGAGAAGATGACCGTCGCTCTGCTGAAGCTGGCCGAGGAAGACCCCACCTTTAAGACCTACACCGACGAAGAGACCGGCCAGACCATCATTGCTGGTATGGGCGAGCTGCATCTGCAGATCATCGTCGACCGTCTGCTGCGTGAGTTCAAGGTGGAAGCCAACGTTGGTGCACCCCAGGTTGCCTACAAGGAAACCATCACCACCAAGGTTGATCAGGACACCAAGTACAAGCGCCAGTCCGGCGGTTCCGGTCAGTACGGTCACGTCAAGATCATTGTCGAGCCCAACGAGTCCGGCAAGGGTTACGAGTTTGTCAATGCTACAGTTGGCGGCTCCATTCCCAAGGAGTATATTCCTGCAATCGATGCTGGTATTCAGGGTGCTCTGCAGGCTGGCGTTTTGGCCGGCTATCAGGTCGTTGATGTCAAGGTCACTCTGTACGATGGTTCTTATCATGAGGTTGACTCCTCTGAAATGGCCTTTAAGATCGCTGGTTCTATGGCATTCAAGGAAGCTTGCCGCAAGGCAAATCCTGTGTTGCTGGAGCCTATGATGAAGGTTTCTGCGACTGTGCCTGAGGAATATATGGGCAATGTCATGGGTGACCTGATTGCTCGCCGTGGTGAAATCCGCGGTCAGGAGGATCGTAACGGCGCCATTCAGATCGATGCATTCGTGCCTCTGGCTGAGATGTTTGGCTATGCTACTGACCTGCGCTCCAAGACGCAGGGCCGTGGTAACTACACCATGGAGCCCAGCCACTACACCCAGATTCCCAAGTCCATCGCTGAGAAGATCATTGCCGGTCGCGCTAACCGCTAAGCGTAACGAAAAGTTCTTAAAATGCCGGAAAATGCTGTTGCATTTTCCGGCCGGATGGGGTACAATGTCTGCGTAAATATGCAGAATATTTTCCCTAATACCGTTATTTAATCTTAAGGAGGATACTCAAAATGGCTAAAGCAAAATTTGAGCGTACTAAGCCCCATGTCAACATCGGCACTATCGGCCACGTTGACCACGGCAAGACCACTCTGACCGCCGCCATCACCAAGTGGCTGGGTCTGCAGGGTTATGCTGATTACACCGATTACTCCAGCATCGATAAGGCTCCCGAGGAGCGCGAGCGTGGTATCACCATCAACACCGCTCACGTTGAGTATGAGACCGACAACCGTCACTATGCTCACGTTGACTGCCCCGGCCACGCCGACTATATCAAGAACATGATCACCGGCGCTGCTCAGATGGACGGCGGCATCCTGGTTATCGCTGCTACCGATGGCCCCATGGCTCAGACCAAGGAGCACCTGCTGCTGGCTCGCCAGGTTAACGTTCCTTACATCCTGGTCTTCCTGAACAAGTGCGATCAGGTTGACGATGAGGAGCTGCTGGAGCTGGTCGAGATGGAAGTCCGCGAGACTCTGGACGAGTATGGCTTCCCCGGCGACGAGACCCCCATCATCAAGGGTTCCGCTCTGAACGCCCTGACCTGCGAGTCCAACGATCCCAACGCTGCTGACTATGCTTGCATCAAGGAGCTGATGGCTGCTGTTGACGAGTGGATCAAGACTCCCGAGCGTAAGGCTGACCTGCCCTTCCTGATGCCTGTTGAGGACGTCTTCACCATCACCGGTCGTGGCACCGTTGCTACCGGCCGTGTCGAGCGTGGCGTTGTCAAGATGGGCGATACCGTCGAGATCGTCGGTCTGCAGGAGGAGAAGCGCTCCACCGTTATCACTGGTCTGGAAATGTTCCGCAAGGTTCTGGACTTCGCTGAGGCTGGCGACAACATCGGTGCTCTGATGCGCGGCATCAACAAGACCGACATCGAGCGCGGTCAGGTTCTGTGCAAGCCCGGCTCCATCCAGCCCCACACCAAGTTCCGCGGCCAGGTGTACGTCCTGAAGAAGGAAGAGGGCGGCCGTCATACTCCTTTCTTCAACAACTATCGTCCTCAGTTCTACTTCCGTACCACTGACGTGACCGGCATCATCCAGCTGCCCGAGGGCACCGAGATGTGCATGCCTGGCGATAACGTCGAGATGGACGTCGAGCTGATCACTCCTATCGCTATCGAGCCCGGCCTGCGTTTCGCTATCCGTGAGGGTGGCCGTACCGTCGGTTCCGGCGTTGTCGTTGCTGTCAACGAATAATCGATCCTTATGAGTTTTGAAAGGACCGGCTCATTGAGCCGGTCCTTTTTTTATACAGAACGGGAGAATGACATGGAAGTTGTTACTGATATTTTGAAAGAATTGAGCACACTTGCTTCCACACGATTGATTGCGGCGGTTCTTGCAGCTATTTTTGTGGTTTCCTTTGGTAAATTTTTGCTTCGGCTGCTGAATAAGACCATGGAACGGGGCAAGATTGACGCCACATTGGCCAAATTTCTGACAGCAGCAGCCCGTGTGGTAATCTATTTTGTTGCAGTGGTCATTGTCGCCGATGCACTTGGATTTGAAATGTCATCCTTGGTTGCCTTGGCCAGTGTTGTGTCTGCATCCTTTGCATTAGCTGCAAGCGGCGTGCTTTCCAACTTGTTTGGTGGTATTTTGCTGCTGATGGCAAAACCATTTGGCGTGGGTGATTACATTGCTGTTTCAGGTATTGAAGGAATTGTAATGGAAGTTAGTATTTTGAATACAAAAATCAATACCGCAGATAACAAACGCATCACTATGCCCAACAGTACGATTGCTGCTGCAACGATAGTGAATTATACCTCGGAAGGCAAACGGCGTGTGGATCTTGTGTTCAGTGTGGGATATGAAAATAACATGGAGCAGGTGAAGTCTGCCATTCGCACCACGGTGAACCATCATCCTAAGGTAGTGGATAAGGACAAGTTGTTTGTGCGTGTCAGCGCTTACAACGACAGCACCATTTCGTATACCATGCGTGCGTGGGCGAAGACGGAAGACTACTGGGATGTGTACTTCGACTTGATGGAGCAAGTCAAGCAAACCTTTGATCAGGAGGGGATTACAATGGTATTCCCAGTCCTGACCGTGCAAATGGATACGCCCAAGGAACATTGAGTGTATTGTTTTCCAGAGGCCTGTGGAAAACTGAATTTAATGTGAACGCTAAACTGCGAAAAACATAGAAAAAGCGTCTCTCCCCAAACGCTAGGAAAGGGAGAGACGCTTTTTGTGTTTACAAACAGAAAATCAAGAGTGTAATAGCGCGTCCATATCTTCGGGTAGCAGAGATTCAAACTCCAATGGAACACCGGTGATCGGGTGCAGAAAGCGAAGAGCGGCAGAATGCAGAGCTGGCCGAGAAATCAGTGTTTGATTTTCTGTTCCATATAGAAAATCACCCAACAAAGGATGCCCGATATAAGACATATGCACCCGAATCTGATGCGTGCGACCGGTTTCAGGCTGTATCTGCACCAAACTCATCTTGTTGTGTGAGCGCAGTACACGGTACTCTGTGCAGGCAAATTTCCCGTCCGGGCGCACGGTGCGGGCAATGACGGAACCCTCCAATCGTCCGATGGGGGCGCATATGGAACCACAAGGAGGAGCAGGAATTCCCTGACAAAGAGCAAGATATGAGCGATGAAAGGAGTCCGTGTGAAGGGCATCGCTAAGAAGTTGGGCAGCATAGGTGTGTTTTGCCACACACATCAATCCGCTGGTTCCCTTGTCCAACCGATTCACGGGGCGGAACCGGTGAGATTCGCCGTGAGATTGGTAGTAATAGGTGAGATAATTCCCTAAAGTGTCGCTGTGATGATCTGGACCTGGATGAACCGGAACGCCACCGGCTTTATCGAGTACCAGAAGGTGTTCGTCCTCGTAAACCAGATTCAATGTCCCGGGAACTGCATCCAGTTCCGAAGGAGTATCTTCGGGAAGGCAGATGGTCAGCACCTGACCGGTCTGCAGAGGGGTGTAGCTAGGAACGGGGAGACCATCCAGTAAAACGGAATTGGGGGTGTCACGCAGTTTCTTGCGGCTAAGCGTAGAAAAATGTAAATCCAGTTTTAGAAAATTTGCAATTTCTTTGCCCTGACGCACTTCGGGTATGGTATACTCTAAACGAACCATAAGTTCACCTCCAAAACTGGTTATATCATGCCCGCTTGTCGGAGTCAAGCGGGGAAAGGAAACAACGATGCCGTATCAATTTAACCCTTGTGCATTTGATCCCACTTCTTTGGGTATCTATATTCATATCCCGTTTTGCGTGCGGAAGTGTGCGTACTGCGACTTTTATTCACTTTCAGCGAAGAAAGCACTTATGGAGCAATACCACTGTGGACTGATGCAGACGATCAAAACGCTGGGGATGCAACATCGAGGCCGCAGGGTAGATACGGTCTACTTTGGTGGAGGGACACCATCCTGCTATCCGGTGGAGTATTTGGCGGAAGCTGTGGAGGCTGTTCACCGCAACTTTGCGGTCACGCAGGACTGTGAGTGGACCGTCGAGTGTAATCCGGACAGTGCAAATCGTCCATGGCTGCGGGCAGTGAAAGCCATTGGTATCAACCGTCTTTCCATGGGTGTGCAGTCGGCGGACGATGCACAGCTGCAACGGGTGGGACGCCTGCATGACTTTGAAACTGCAAAGCAGTCCTTTTACACTGCAAGGGAGGAAGGGTTTGACAATCTTTCTTTGGATCTAATCTATGGTCTGCCGAATCAATCTATGGAGTCGTGGCAGAGTTCGGTGGAGGCACTGCTGGCGCTGCAGCCCGATCATTTGTCCTGCTATGGCTTGAAGCTGGAGAAGGGAACCCCGCTTTTTATGCAGCGGAGCGAGCTTACTTTGGCGGACGACGATGAACAGGCGGATATGTACCTTTGGATGGTTGATCGATTGGAGCAGGAAGGTTTGTGTCAGTACGAGATTTCCAATTTTGCCCGGCAAGGCAAGCACTCTCGCCATAATTTGCGCTATTGGCTGGGACAGGATTATCTGGGATTGGGTCCGGCGGCCCACAGCTATGTGAATGGCATTCGAAGTGCTGTCCCTCGCAGCTTGGAGGCATTCTGTTGTGGAGCAGAAGCGGGGCAAACGACATGGGGATCGGAAATTCAGATTGATGCGTCGGAACGGGTCAGAGAGTATGTGATGCTTGGTCTTCGCACATGTTGGGGAATTTCTATAGAGGAACTGCGACAGCGGTTTGGACTTTCGGCGGAGCCACTGGAAGATCAGCTGCGCTGGTTTGCTTCCTATCAATGGGCGGAGCAGACAGAGGGGCGTTGGCATTTGACTCCGGAAGGATATCTGCGGTCCAATGCACTGATCGGTCGGTTGGAAGAACAGCTGGAGCAGATTTTGACGGAACAAAACATGGTATAAAAAAACCGAGCTGAACCAAACTATGGTTCAGAAGGAGTGGTTTTCCATGAAAATGAGCAAACAGGAGTACGGTGCACTGGTCCAGTCCATGGCAAAGCCGTCCCCCATGGGCAGAGATCTGGTGGGGGCGTTTGTTGTGGGAGGAGCCATCTGTGCCTTGGGTCAGTTGTTGATGCAATGGTACCAGAGCTTAGGGCTGGATCGAGATATGGCATCCACCGCAGGGACCATCACATTGATTTTTTTGTCAGTACTCCTCACGGATTTGGATTTGTACTGCCATCTGGCCAAGATCGCCGGAGCAGGAACGCTGGTTCCCGTCACCGGATTTGCTAATTCCATTGCCTCCCCGGCGGTGGAATTCAAAAGTGAGGGATTTGTGACTGCAGGCGGGATGGCCTGCAAGATGTTCACCATTGCCGGACCGGTTCTAGTCTGGGGAATTTCGGCAAGTGTAGTATATGGGATTCTATTAGCGGTATTGCAGCTGCTTTGACGCAAGAAAACCGGAGTGGATTGGTCTTGATCCACTCCGGTTTTGTAACAGACATCAAAGGCCCAAAGCGACACAGATATGTTCAAAATAGAAATAATGACCTCGATCCCCGGGATGCAGACCATCGTTGTCCGGCCCGATCCCTACCTGTAGGAATTCCTCCAAAGAGCAGCCTCGCAGTCTGCACTCTGCGTCCATCGCCAGAGCGTGGTCGATCAGCAGTACCTGGTCGGCATAGTGTTCCGCCACCGATCGAATGGTCTGCACCACGGCGGATTGAGGATAGATTCGGTTTGGTTTTGCATCGTTGGCAGGAGTGGCCGGATTTGGAGTCATGAGCACGAGCGGTGTGTGATCGGACTGCATCCGAGCACAGAGTGCAGATAGATTGTGTTGAAGATGCTCCATGCCATGCGATAATTTTTTGTCGTTGGAACCAATCATGCAAAAGACGATGGTATCCGGTGCGGGTTGATAGAGTGCATCCAGATGCGCCAGCAGATCGGCGCTGGTGATGCCGGAACAGCCCAGATTTTCCACGGTGCAGCCATAACGAACGAGATGCGTTTGCAGCAAGGAGGCCCAGCAGCGGCGGCCGGTTTGCTGGCGATAGGGGAGATCCGTCGAAGGACAAAGTAGAGGACCGACACGGGAGTCATCGCTGCTGCCGACCCCGATGGTCAGACTATCTCCCAGTAGTTTTAGATGGCAGCCGGAGCGAATCCGGAGTCCGATTTGCTTGCGCAGGAATTCTTGATGCATAAAAGATACCTCCTGGTACTCTTTTTTTCATCATAGCGCAAAACAGGCTGGGCTGCAATGCAGTATAAAGTATAAAACAGGGGAATCTGACATAGGATGGAGGAGGGAAGGGGCGTGGCGTATGAACAAAAGTTGGCGGCGCTGGATCTATGCTTATGTCAGCATCGTAGCAGGTGGTTTTCTGTTTCATTTCCTGTATGACTGGTCCCCTAATTTAGTGTTTGCATTGTTGTCTCCCGTGAGGGAAAGTGTGTGGGAACATCTTAAAATTTTGTATTGGCCCATGCTGTTGGCTGGATGGTGGATGACACGCAAACATCCGGAAGAAACGCAGAGCTGGTATCTGGCTGCGCTGCTGGGCAGTGCTTTGCTGTTGTTGTTTGGCTGGGTCGTGCATATTCGCATCGGAATCGAACTGGTATGGGTGGATTGCGTTGGTATGGCGGTCATCGAACTGATTGCATTGCTGGCCGCCGCTTGGTCCGGCGTAGGAAAGCGATGGAATGGACCATTGCTTCTGGGATTATTAGCGGTCGCCATTCTGCTGATTTGGTTCACCTTTTGGCAGCCGGAGGGGATTTTGTTTGCGGATCTAAGCCGAGCGGATGCATTGTACACCTTGCCGTGTTAAAAACGCTGGCACACACGAACCCATTCCGTGTGTGCCAGCGTTTTTTGTTTGAGAATCAGTGATTGGCCTTCCAAGTCTGGACCCATGCATCGAAGGCAGGCAGCAAATACTGGCCTTTGATCGAGTACTGGTAAGCGTTGCGGGCCAGTGTTAGGATCTCTGTTTCCCCGAAGCCCAGTTCATCCACCAGACCTTGGTATTCCCACAGCAGATTTCCGATGTAAGGGGGATCGTCGGAGCTGACAGAGCAGAGAATTCCGGCGTCCAGGAAGGTGCGGATGGGATGTTGAGCCAGTGAGGGAACCGCTCCGGTCATCACATTGGAACGGGTACACATGGCCAGAAGTACCTGGCGGTCGGCCAATTCCTGCATGAGGGCGGGATCGTCAATGGCACGCACACCGTGGTCGATGCGTTGGCAGCCCAGATCGTTCAGTGCTTCCCAGATGTTCTGACAGCCGTCATCCTCTCCGGCGTGAGCCGTTTTGTACAAGCCCATGGCTCCGGCGAGGGCAAACGCTTCTTTGTGCAGCCGGCAGGGATAGCCCCGTTCATCGCAGTCCATACCGATGCCATCAATCATGTGGAGATAAGGCTCCAGCTGCTTTACAAAGGATACACAGTCTTCCGGAGACTGGGTGCGGTCTACCGCAGCGATAAATACCATGTCAATGCCAAAGTCCCGCTTGACGGCCTGCCGACCGGCCTCGCATCCCTTCATGTATACCTCCATCGGCACACCACGGGCACCGTTGAGAGGATAATCCATGTGCAGCTCCTGGTATACGATGTTCTGCTTGCTGGCATCCTCTCCAATGTCGTAGACCACATCATAAAAATCCTCTTCATGCAGACAGACGGAGTTAAACAGACGGTCACACTGTAAGAAGGTGGTAAGATCGACCACATTCTGCTCGATGTGGGTCAAAATTTCTGCCTCAGAAGCAAAGGGCAGAGTGATGCCATTTCGTTTGGCGATTTTTATTGCGGTACGAGGGGTGGTAGAGCCTTCGATGTGAAGATGGTTTTCCGCCTTGGGCATCTCACGGATCATCGTTTGCAGTTGCGTATCACGCATAGAAAACACTCCTTTTGGAATTCAGTGACAATAAACAGAGTTTATCACATTTCCTGCGGTTTGCCTATGGGAAGAAGTGTCAAAAAGAAACAGGAGGGGCAAAGGGAACCGATGGTGTTAGTCATATTCCACAAGAAATGACAAGATAAGATGGTTAAAGGGCTGAAAATGACGAAACCACTTGTATATTCTTTAACAATATGCTAGGATGACAACATCAAGTTGGTAAGGTCACTGGACAAACTTATTATTTATCTGGGACTAAGAAAGGAATCGCATGCTTACACAGCAAATCATCCGAGCACGGAATTTACGCAATATCTATCAAATGATCAACCAGAATGCAGGAATTTCAAGGGCTACACTGGCTAAACAGTCCAAATTGAGCAAGACAACGGTCTCCAGCCTGGTGGATGAGTTGATTGCCGGAAAATACATTGTGGACTGCGGTGTCACTGTGAGTCGACTGCAGGGACGACACCCCAATGAACTGCGAGTGGACGGCGAAAATAATGTGGTAGCTGTCATCAGCTGGCGCAGTGCACGGCTGGATTTGGCACTGGTGTCCTCGGACAGTACGCTGGCTTTCCGAGATCAGATTCCCATCGGAGAAACGGAGTCCGGCATCGACTGCATCCGACACGCTTTTTTTGACCTTTTGCTTCCAGAGGTTGGAGATGCTCGATTGATGGGAGTCTGCATCATTGTTCCGGGTATTGTAGATGACCTTCGGGGACGCATCAAGTCTACGGTGCTGGGGATTGATTTTGAGGCCCCGGTGGTTCAGCAGCTGACTGAAATGATGGTGGGATATCCCTTGTGTATCCTCAACGATACAGCCTGCTTTGCCTATGCAGAGAGTGTGTTTACACGGATCGAAGATCCTTTTTACGCATACATCAATGTGTCGCGTGGTGTCGGTGCCTGCTTGTTTGCCGATGGCAAAATGCTGCGAGGTGCCGGAGGTATGTCCACGCAGTTCGGACATTTTTCGATTGATCACAATGGTCCGCAGTGCCTGTGTGGGAACAAAGGATGCTTGGAACGGCTGATCGGTGAACATGCTCTGGATGAGCGGGCGGCACACTGTGGTTTGCATATGGATCTGCCGGACGGACGGCGGCCGCTGTTCAGCGATGTCGGTGCTTTGGCGGAAAACGGAAATGAGGCAGCGCTGCAGCTGATTCGGGAATTGGCGCAAGATTTGGCGTTTGGTCTATCCAATCTCATTTCGATGTTTAATCCGTCGTTGATTGTGATTGGCGGCACTGGCGTAAACCTCGGGCCTACCTTTTTGAAGGAAATCCATACGGCGCTGTCGGATATTGGATTCCGGGAGTTTGTTTCTCGGGTGAAATTGCAATATTCGCGTTTGGGATTGGATTCCGAGCTGACAGGAGCGGCGCAGTACTATATCAATCACCACTATGATTTTTCCGGAGAAATGCCGGATGGCCCGTTCCTGCGCTGAGGCGGAGGAAGTATAGGGAAACAAAGGAAAGGCGGTCGCAGTATGAAACGGATCATTGGAGTCAATTCGAATTGTTATCACGGATATTCCGTCGAAGAGGCGCTGGAGGGAATTGCGGCGGCGGGATTCCACTATGTGGAGCTGACAGCCACCAAGGGATGGACGGAACATGTGTTCCCGGATCAAAGTTTTCAGACCTTGTGTACGGTGAAGGACAAGTTGGAGCAGTTGGATTTGATCCCGTTTGCCATGAGTGGACACTGCAACCTGATGGATACGCAGCGACTGCCGGACTTCGTGATGAATATGCGCTTGGCACAGTTTTTCGGCTGTCGGTATATTGTGTCTTCTATTGGAGAGGCACATTTAAAGGATCATGCAAGCGCATCCAAGGAACGATTGGCGCAGAACATTCGCAGCCTATTGCCACAGTTGGAACGATATGGCCTAACGCTGGTGTTGGAGCTGCACGGGGATCACGCAACCGGAACTATTATGAAGGAAATTGTGGATTTGGTGGATTCCTCTCGGGTCAAGATCAACTATGACACGGCGAACTGCGTATTTTACGGGGATGTGGATGCCGCAGAGGATGTGGATACCTGTATGGATGCGATTGCTTATCTCCACCTGAAGGACAAGGCAGGGGAACGACAGGCTTGGGATTTTCCGGCATTAGGAGAAGGGTATGTAGATTTTGAAACCATCTTTGCGAAGTTGGAACAAGCACACAATGATGCACCCTTCAGCGTAGAAATTGAATTTACCCAGCAGGGCCCCCGTGATCTTCAGGAAATCAACGAAGCGGTTCAGAAGTCGGCGGACTATCTGAAGGCCCATGGCTTTGAACTGTAATAGAACCGTATTTCATCGGCTCAGGCCGTGAAAATAATGTTTCTTAAGGAGGAAAAAATATGAAAAAGATTCTTGCAATCATGCTGGCTGTCATGCTCACTCTGGGTATGACTGCTTGCGGCGGCACCACCTCGAATGGCAGCAATGACTCTTCCCAGACGGATGGAAAGAAGGATTTGACCTTCGGTTACATCGCCTATGATATGTCCGATATCTGGAATGAGTATTCTGCCCGTGCTTTCGAGTACGCCGCAAAGCAGAACGGAGTCAAGACCGTCGTTCTGGACTCCAAGAACAGTCTGGAAGAGTCCGTCACCGCCATGGAGTCTCTGATCCAGCAGGGAGTGGATGGCATTTCCATCTTCCCTATCTCCACGGAGCAGGGCGCCCAGCTGGTGAAGATGGCCAACGATGCCGGTATTCCCGTGACCGTTGAGAACTTCGCTATGGAGATGGAAAATCCCGGTGATTACATTGCTTCGGTTGCCTGCGAATATGACAAGATTGGCGAAGCTGCCATTAAGTGGATCGCAGAGCAGAAGGAAGGGGCCAAGATCTTCTTCTGCGCCGGCCAGCAGGGTGCAGGCGTGTACGAGAAATACCAGGAAGGTGTAGATCGTGCCCTGAAAGAACTGGACGGCAAGGTCGAGGTGGTCTCTGTGCTCCACGGCGATTGGCTGACCGATAAGGCCTATAATGTCACCACGGATCTCATCAATTCGGGCACCGAATTTGATTACATTTTTGCCAATAACGATATGATGGCTCAGGGCTGCTACAATGCACTGAAGGATGCCGGGATGCAGAATGTTCCCATCGTTTCCACCGGCGGTTCTCCTGATGGCTATAAGATGCTGGAGGACGGCATTGAGGCAGCAAACATGACCGCTCCGGTTTCTGTGCAGGGCGTCAAGACCTTCCTGAACCTGTACAATCAGGTGGCACTGGGCGAGACTCCCACCGAGAAGTTCACCGCTCTGCCTGTCATTCCCGTCGCTGCGGACGATACCAGCGCTTATATTGCTTGGGATGACTATGCAGCTGCTTACAATTATCTGCAGCAGAACCACTGATCCAAAGCATCACCGCAAGAGTGGTGAGTAAGATCAACCGATAAACCACCGGCCGGCTGCGGCGGAATGGCTGGGTTTGTACCCTCCGTTGCGTCGGGCTGGCCGGTGTTATTGTTCAAAAGAAGGTGAGAGCTGCATGAAAATTGATTACGAAAATAAGAAACCAGTGATCTCCATGCGGGACATCCGGAAAGAGTTTTCTGGTGTATGGGCGCTGTCGGGCATTACGCTCGATGTATATCCCGGCGAGGTGCATTGCCTTGTGGGAGAAAACGGTGCCGGCAAATCGACCTTGATGAAGGTTCTGTCGGGGGCATATACACCCACCTCCGGAACCATTGAGGTGGATGGGACTGTCTATCATAAGCTGGAGCCGGCGCAGTCCAAAGCACTTGGCATCAACATTGTCTATCAGGAAAACGATCTGGTACCCAGCATGGATGTGGTGGAAAACATCTATGTGGGAAATGAAAAAACCAAGGGGTTCGGTTGGATCGACTACAAGTCGATGGAGCAGGAAGCCCGGCGGCAGATGACCGAGTTGGGCATCGACCTGAAGCTGGACACGAAAATCGAGCATCTGTCCGTCTCGGACCAGCAGTTTGTAAAGATCTTGAAGGCACTAAGTGTCCGACCTCGTGTGCTGATTATGGATGAGCCAACATCCATGTTCAATGTGGAAGATGCGGCAAAAGTCCTGGAATTGACGAAGCGAATTACGGAAATGGGAATTGGTATTGTCTACATTTCTCATTTTCTAAATGAAGTGGTGCAGATTGCAGATCGGATCACGGTTATCCGTGACGGTGCCGTTGTCCGTACTTATACCAACGAACAGCGGGACATTCCCATCACAACCATCACACAGGACATGGTGGGTCGCCCTGTGGATATGTTCTATGACAAAGAACCCTGCGCCGTTGGTGATGTGATGCTGGAAGTGAAGGATCTTCAGCTGACCAAGGACAGTCCGAAGGTGAGTTTCTCGGTTCGCAAAGGCGAGATCGTTGGATTCTCCGGTATGGTTGGGTCCGGACGCACAGAGTTGATGCGGGCACTGGTGGGCGCAGACCACCGGTATGGAGGCGAAATTCGCATCAATGGCAAAGAGGTCCGAATCAAAACACCTAATGACAGCATCAATGAAGGGCTTGCGTTCATTACGGAGGATCGGCAGCAGTTGGGTTTGATGCTCCATGCCAGTGTGCTGGAAAATGCCACGATTCTGGGCTTGCGGGAAAAGATAAAGGGTTTTTTCATCAACATTAAGAAGTTCCCACCACTGGTATCGTCCCTGCTCAAAGAGCTTCGAGTCAAAACCCCAAGCGTCTGGACGGAAGCGGTCTATCTATCCGGCGGAAACCAGCAGAAAGTGGTTTTGGCCAAGTGGCTGTTTGCCGAACAGGAAATCTATATTTTTGATGAACCAACCCGTGGTATCGATGTGAATGCGAAAGCAGAGTTTTATAAGCAGATGAGTGCACTGACCCAGCAAGGGAAGTGTATCCTGATGATCAGTTCGGATATGCCGGAATTGATCAGCATGAGTGATCGTGTGTTGGTGGTCCGTGACGGCGACATTGACTGTGAGCTGACCGGGGAACAGATCAACGAGCAGGAAATCATTAAACGAGCATTAGGAGTGAAGAAAAATGGCAGATAATCTGAATAAGACCGCCACGGTGAAAAGGCTGGTGAAGGACCAGCGTGTGCTGCTGGCCATTGTCATTGCAGTGATCGTGGTTGCAATTTCGATCATCAACCCAAAGTTCATTGCACTGGGCAATGTTGTGTCCATCTTCCAGCAGATTTGTGTGTTGGGTATCCTTACGATGGCAATGAGCATTTTGTTGATTTCCGGCGGCGTGGACCTGTCTATCGGCAATATTATGGTGTTGAGCGGTGTGGTCATGTACCTGTTGATCAACAATAATCTGCCATTGCCCCTGGCCATTGCAGCGGGAATGGGTACCGGATTGCTGTGTGGATTGCTCAATGGCTTTATCATTGCAAAGAGCAAGTGTATTCCATTGGTCATTACACTGGGAACCAGCAAGGCGTTTTATGGCTTGGCGCTGACGGCCTCCGGAGGCCGCATTATGAACTTCGGCGGTGCTTTTGATGGACTGAAGACAAAGGTGTTTGAAGTGTTTTCGCCTATGCTGTTGGTTTTGATCGTTATGATTGTTCTGGCTTATGTCATGATGAATTATACCAAGTTTGGACGCCGTGTAGTGGCATTGGGCGGCAATGAGAAAAATGCGTTTCTCTCCGGTATCCATGTGACCCGGTATAAGGTGATCGTCTACGGAATTTCCGGCTTGTTCTGCGCCGTGGCCAGCATGGTGTTTATTGCCCGCATTGACTCCATTACGGCCAATGCCGGTATGAACTATGAAACCAATGCATTGGCGGCAGCAATCATCGGCGGAGTTACCTTTGACGGCGGCAAAGGCACCATCAGCGGTGCGTTCTTGGGCTGTCTGCTGATGGGTGTCATTTCCAATGCAATGAATATTCTGGGTGTGGACAACAATGTTCAGACCATTATCACCGGCGCAATCATTGTGGGTGCTGTAGTGCTCAGCAATATCAACAACATCCGCAAGAAGTAAGCCTAGAAAGAGGTGTTTGACTTGGTTCGTATTGCAATCATTGGGGCCGGATTTATGGGAAAGACCCATTTGAAGGCCTATCAAACCATGGAACGGGCAAAAGTTACTGCGGTGTGTGATCGGAACGAAGCACAAGGGCGTGCCCTGGCGGAGAAGGCAGGCTGCACCTGGTATTCCGATGGTGATGAGATGCTGTCCAAGGCGGAAGTGGATGTGGTGGATATTTGCCTGCCTACATTCTTGCATGAACCATATGCACTGTTGGGGGCAAAGTATCGCAAGCACATTATTTGCGAAAAACCTGTGACCCTCAATTTGGAATCATTGAATCGAATGCTGACTGCGGCAGAAGCTGCCGGGGTGCAGTTTGCCGTGGGACAGGCGGTTCGGTTTTGGCCGGAATATGTCAAAACCAAGGAATTGTTTGAGTCCGGTGCGTTGGGACAGGTAAAGTATGCCCGTGCCAGCCGCCTGTCTGTGCATCCGGCATGGAGTGAATGGTATCGCCGTCCAGAAAACAGCGGCGGCGGCCTGTTTGATCTTCATCTGC
The DNA here is from genome assembly GCA_029257695.1 of Oscillospiraceae bacterium. Classification (GTDB taxonomy): domain Bacteria; phylum Bacillota; class Clostridia; order Oscillospirales; family Oscillospiraceae; genus UMGS1766. Next base: position 5,318 of record JARIAU010000062.1, on the reverse strand, counting down.
ACGACATCGACTATCTCTGCTATTTGTTCGGAACGGTGCGTCAGGTGTATTCGGTGGGACAACAGAATGAGTTGGGAAGCTGGAACCATGTGGCAACATCGCTCACCTTTGAGAATGGCATTCAGGCGACCTCGGAAAGCATCATTGAGATGCCGGAGGGATTTCCGTTCACAATGGAGCTGAATGTGGTGGGAGACCAGCGTGCGGTGTGCTATCGGATGCGGGCCGGAGCCAATCTGGAGGATGTGGCTTCTGCGGTTCGTGAAACTTGGCTATATGGGGAGCATAAGGCGGAGCCGCTGGAGATTGATCCATATGATGCTTACCAAAGGGAATTGGAACATTTCATCAACCACATAGATGCCGGAACGCCGATCACGGCCATCACGCCCAAGGAGATCCGGCATGTACTTCGAGTGATTTTGGCCATTAAGGAATCCTTGGAAACCGGAAGAACGGTTCAGCTGTGAGAAAAGGAGTGCAAACAGAATGAAACAGGGTGTCAGCCTGTTTTCCTTTACGGAAACCACAGATGTGCGATGGATGTTTGAGCATGCAAAGAAGGCGGGATATGACGGTGTGGAGCCGGTCATGAGTGAGGCGGGATACCTGAATCCCGACACCAGTGAACGAGAAATTATGGCCATGCGGCGAATGGCAGAGGATATGGGATTGGAAGTCCCCAGTGTAGGCGTTTGGAGCCTTTGGGAGAACAATCTGGTATCCGACAGCTCCGCCATTCGGGAAAAAGCATTCTACATTGTCCAAAAGCAAATCGAAGCGGCGCATTTGCTGGGTGCGGATACAATCCTGGTGGTTCCTGGCTATGTAGGCTGTGAATTTGCATCGAAGCCGGAACGAATCCGCTATGACATTGCCTATGAGCGCAGTCAACAGGCACTTGCCCGACTTGCTGTAGATGCGGCACAGGCCGGAGTGGCGATCGGTATCGAGAATGTGTGGAATAAATTCTTGCTTTCACCGTTGGAAACAGCCCGCTTTTTGGATGAAATTGGATCGGAATTTGTGGGGATGTATCTGGATGTGGGTAATGTGATCTACACTGGATACCCGGACCAGTGGCTGGAAATTTTGGGAAAACGCATTAAAAAGCTTCATATGTCCGATTATCGCTTTGACCAGGCCGGCATTGGTGCATTTGTCGATTTATTTGCCGGGGATGTGGATTTTGAGGCGGTGGCCAAGGCCATTGCAGCCATTGGATATGAGGACTATATCACACTGGAAATGCTGCCCAATTACAAGCAATTTCCGGAGGTTAGCCTGTATGCCGACAAATATGCCATGGATAAGATTGCTGCATTGATTGCCGAGGCACGGAAGTGATTGTGTCTCAATATGGAAAATAAGCAAAACGGAAGTGCTGGACTGGATAACACAAGAGAATGGATGCATTGGTTGGGGAAAACAAGAGGGGACCGACCGGACGAAACGGAGCCGCTGTCTATAGGCAGTGGCTCCGTTTCTTAATTTCACAAAAAGAACGGCCGGAACACCGGATTGTCTGCCCCTCTGCTGCATTGACGGAACAGGGAAGAGATGGTACAATGTGATATTATTATGTCAATAGTGGGGTAGTGTAGCTATGTGGCTTGCAGATCAATGGAACGATTATCAACTTCTGGATTGCGGACGAGGCGAAAAGCTGGAACGCTGGGGCGATAAAGTGCTGGTGCGTCCGGATCCTCAGGCAATTTGGAATACCCCCCGCACGCTGCGGGGGTGGAAGGTGAACGACGGCCGATACAGCCGCTCCAACACCGGTGGCGGACACTGGGACAAGCGCAGCTTGCCTCAGAACTGGACCATCAACTACGGTAACTTGACCTTCAAGGTCGGACCTATGAATTTTAAGCACACCGGACTGTTTCCGGAGCAGGCGGCAAACTGGGATTTTGCTCAGGACATGATCCGTCACGCCGGTCGTGAGGTCAATGTGCTCAACCTCTTTGCCTATACCGGTGGAGCCACGGTGGCTTGTGCAGCAGCCGGTGCAAAGGTGTGTCATGTGGATGCCGCAAAGGGCATGGTGGCATGGGCCAAAGAAAATGCCAAGCTGTCCAACCTGAGCGATGCACCCATCCGCTGGATCGTGGATGATTGCGCCAAGTTTGTGGAGCGGGAGATCCGTCGTGGACGCCGCTATGATGCCATTATCATGGACCCCCCTTCCTATGGAAGAGGGCCTTCCGGCGAGGTTTGGAAGTTGGAAGAAAACTTGTATCCCTTCTTGGAGCTGGTGGTGCAGGTGCTGTCCGATCAGCCGTTGTTCTTCATCATCAACTCCTATACGACCGGGCTTGCACCCAGTGTGCTGGGGTATCTGCTGGACACCTTGGTCACCAAGAAGTACGGGGGACATTCGGAGTGCCAGGAGCTTGGTATTCCGGTGAAGGCCAGCGGCTTGGCGCTGCCTTGCGGTGCCACCGGACGCTGGATGGCAGATCTGCCTGGACGGGGCCGCTGATATGGAATTGCATCAGGAGCAGCCGAGGCCGATTCTGATGGCGGAGCAACTGTCCTTTGCGTATACAGGAGCGGATGGTGTTGCGCCGGTGGTGTTTAAGGATCTGGATCTGACGGTGGAACAGGGCAGCTTTGTGGCGATCTTGGGTCACAATGGCTGCGGAAAATCCACCCTTGCCAAACATATGAATGGCATTTTACTGCCCAGCGGCGGCAAAATGTATGTGGCCGGCATGGATACCAGAGAGGAAGCGCTGCTGCAGGAAATCCGCCGTACGGTGGGAATGGTGTTCCAGAATCCGGACAACCAGATCATTTCCTCCATTGTGGAGGAAGATGTGGCGTTTGCGCCGGAGAATCTGGGGGTTGCACCGGAAGAAATCCGCCGCCGGGTAGATGCGGCACTGGATGCCGTGGGGATGCGTGCGTATGCACTTCATGCACCCCACTTGCTCTCCGGTGGTCAGAAGCAGCGGATCGCAATTGCCGGCGTGTTGGCGATGCAGCCTCGTTGCATCGTGTTGGATGAGCCTACCGCCATGTTGGACCCTGTGGGTCGGGAAGAGGTTCTTCACACGATCCGCCGGCTCAATCGGGAGCAAGGGGTCACGGTGGTGCTGATTACCCACCATATGGATGAAGCAGCTCAAGCAGATCGTCTGATCGTTATGAACGAAGGACAAATCATTGCGGACGGTGCGCCGAAGGCAGTCTTCTGCCATGTGGAGCTGCTGCAATCGGTGGGTCTGACAGTGCCGGAAACGGTGGGACTGTTGTATGAATTGAGACAGGCGGGACTGGATGTCCCGTTGGACGCACTTTCCGTTGAGGAGTGCGCTGCGGCCATTGCTGCGGCGCTGTGAGTGCAGGCATAGATAGGAGAAGCATTGGAACCGATCATTGAAACCCAAAAGCTGACCCATATTTACAGTGTGGGTACTCCATTTGAACATACGGCGCTGCATGAGGTGGATTTTTGCGCCTATCCCGGAGAAATCCTTGGCCTGATTGGACATACCGGGTCCGGTAAATCCTCACTCATCCAGCACCTGAACGGACTGCTCAAGCCGACCTCCGGAAAAGTGCTGTTTGAGGGGAAAGACATCTGGGCAGATCCGAAACAGATTCGGGAGATTCGTTTTCAGGTGGGGCTGGTCTTTCAGTATCCGGAATATCAGCTCTTTGAGGAAACGGTTTATAAAGATATTGCCTTTGGCCCCCGAAACATGAAGCTTTCCGACGAAGAGGTGGATCAGCGGGTGCGTGCGGCTGCGGACTGGGTGGATTTGCCTGAGTCGGTGCTGAATCGTTCCCCATTTGAGTTGTCCGGGGGACAAAAACGGCGGGCAGCGATTGCCGGTGTGCTGGCAATGCGGCCGAAGGTTCTGATTTTGGATGAGCCGACGGCGGGCTTAGACCCTCGAGGAAGAGAAAATATTTTGGATACGATTCGCCGCATCCATCGGGAGCAGGGAACTACCATTCTGTTGGTGTCCCATTCCATGGATGAAATTGCACGCAGCGTGGACCGCTTGTATGTGGTCAACGATGGAATGCTGCCTTATCACGGCACACCGGGGGAGGTTTTTGCGCATGGAACGCAGCTGCGGGAAATGGGTTTGGATATTCCCAAAGTAACGCAGGTGGCGCAGCAGCTGCACCGGATGGGGATTCCGGTGGATGCCAATGTGTACACCATGGAGGATGCAGTTCGCTCGATCCTTGCCTTGCAGGGAAAGGGGGATGGCTTATGTTGAAGGACATCACATTAGGACAGTATTTTCCGGGGAACAGTGTGGTGCACCGTTTGGACCCCAGAACCAAACTTATTCTTACGGTCGTTTATATTGTGGCCTTGTTTTCTGCCTGCAATCTGTTGACCTATGCATTGATGATCGGTGTGCTGATTTTTTGCATCCGGTGCTCTAAGGTTGGGTATCGGGCGGTGTTTCGAGGCATGAAGCCGGTGCTTGTAGTGGTGCTGATTACCGGTGTTTTGAACCTGTTTTATAATCACACCGGAGAAGTGCTGGCCAAAATCTGGGTGTTCTCCATTTACAGCGGTGGTGTGCGTATGGCGGTCATGATGGTACTGCGGATCATGCTTTTGATTTCCGGAACCTTCCTCTTGACCTACACCACCTCGCCCATGCAGTTGACCGATGGAATCGAGCAGCTATTGGGCCCGTTAAAAAAATTGCACCTTCCCATTCATGAGCTGGCAATGATGATGAGTATTGCTCTGCGCTTCATTCCCACGCTTATTGAGGAGACGGATAAAATCATGTCGGCACAAAAAGCCAGAGGCGCGGATTTTGAGTCAGGCAATTTGGTTGCCAAGGCAAAGGCACTGGTACCGCTTTTGGTGCCGCTGTTTGTGTCCGCACTGCGGCGGGCAGATGAACTGGCTACGGCGATGGAGTGCCGATGCTATATTGGAGACTACGGCCGAACCCGCATGAATCAGTTGGTGTACCAACGGCGGGATGGATTCGCTCTGGTTGGCGGTTTTGTGGTTCTGGCTGCGATTTTTGTACTGCGTCGTGTTGGTATTTGAGATGGTTAGAGGTAGTTATGCGTAATATTGCATTAAAACTGATGTATGTGGGCACTGCTTATCACGGCTGGCAGACCCAAAAGAATGGAACCACCGTGCAGGAGACCTTACAGGATGCTCTGGCCACGGTGGTGTGCCATCCGGTGAAGTGTACCGGAGCAGGGCGCACCGATGCAGGGGTGCATGCGGAAACCTACATTGCCAATTTCCGCACCACATCCAGCATTCCGGTGGATCGTCTGCCGTTGGCAGTGAACAGCCGCCTGCCGGAAGA
>JARIAU010000082.1 GCA_029257695.1 Oscillospiraceae bacterium | reverse complement strand
GCCCCATGCCGTTTCCGGCAAGTGCTCCTTCTGCAAACGAATCCGAGGGCCGCACCGAAGGGGGTCCGCCCCATGCCATTCCGGCAAGTGCTCCTTCTGCAAGCGAATCCGAGGCCGCACCGAAGGGGGGCCACCCCATGCCGTTTCCTCACTGACCGCTTCTCCCCGTCAGGAAACACAAAGCACCGGCAGACCTGTAAAACGGGTCTGCCGGTGCTGCTTGTTTTATTCTCCCTTGGGCGGGTTGCCCCCATTGGGCTTATTGGGACGATGGGGACGGCGGCGGCGGGGTTTTCCGCCGGGTGCGCCCTTGGAGCCTCCCTCGGCCCCCTCGTTCCGAGGCGGCTGACCCTTGGGTCCGCTGCCATTTCCGGCCTCATTGCCGCCGGCGGGCCGTTCTCTGCGGGGCTTTCCGGTCCCGGACGGCTTTCCGCCGTTCTGGGGTTGGACTGCCTTCGGCGCGCCCCCTTCCGTCGTGGGTTTCTTGCGGCGGCGGCTGCGGCGGGGATTCTTCTCTCCGCCTTCCTCTGCTCCCGGCATTGGCTCCACCGAAGCCGGTCTGCTCTTGGGACGGCTCTCCGGACGGGGCCGCTCCGGCCGCTCTGCCCTCGCTGCGGGCTTTTTCTCCTCCTTGGGCAGCTCTACCTTCCCCGGAGCCGTCGGGGCCGTGGGGCGCAAACGGCTGCGCTCGGCACGCTCCTCCTCGGTGGGCAGCTCATAGCCCTCCGGCCGCTTGCCCTTGCCGGAGCGAATCACCTTGATCTCACTGCTGGAGTAGACCTGCGGATTTTCCGGGTCGTCATCCAGCTTGACCTTCACCTTTTCCCGCAGCAGCTGGACGGAATTGACCACGCCCACGCCATCGGGGGTCTCCACCAGACTTTCCAGCTTGGGGGTGCGGGTCAGCACATCCTCATAGGCCTCCTGCTCATACTTCAGGCAGCACATCAGACGGCCGCAGGCGCCGGAGATCTTGGTGGGATTCAGGGACAGGTTCTGGGTCTTGGCCATCTTGATGGACACCGGATGGAAGTCGTCCAAGAAGGCCTTGCAGCAGTAGGGCCGTCCGCAGACACCCAGACCGCCCAGCAGCTTGGCCTCATCCCGAACACCGATCTGCCGCAGCTCGATGCGGGTGTGGAAGATGCCGGCCAAATCACGAACCAGCGCACGGAAATCCACTCGTCCGTCACTGGTGAAGAAAAAGAGGATCTTGGAGCCGTCGAAGTTGTACTCCACCTCCACCAGCTTCATATCCAGACCATGCTCCTGAATCTTCTTCTGGCAGATGTCAAAGGCCTTCTTTTCCTTGTCTTTGTTCTGCTCCATGGCCTTCCGATCCTCCTCGGTGGCCTTGCGCAGCACGGGACGCAGGGGGGACACCAGCTCCATCTCGTCGATGAGCCGATTGCCCTCCACACATTCGCCGAACTCCACCCCCCGGCTGGTCTCGATGATGACCTGCTCGCCGGTCTGGACCTTCATGCCATTGGGGTTGAAGTAATATGATTTTCCGCCTTCTTTGAAGCGGACACTGATGATTTCTGTCATGCTTGTTCCCTCCTTCACAGGGATAGTTGCAGTCCGAACCAGCCCAGCAGATGGCCGGCCGGCACATGAAAGGCCGTCATGGTCTGCCCCTGACGGGCGGCCTCGGCCAGGGAAAGCAGCTTGTCCCGAGGCAGCGCCTGCACCAGGGATGCCAGCTCCGGCACCGAGTACCGTCCCGTGACACTGGCCAGCACGGCATCCTGACAAAGCCGCTCCACATCGGCGAGAAAGGCCTCCAAGGCAAACCGATCGGGCTTTTTCTGTTCCATTGCGGTGAGATACTTCACCCGATCCAGCTCGGTTCCGCCGCTGATGACCCGGGCAAAGCCCAGTGCCTCCGGCGTATACGCGCTCTGCGGGTCCTCCTCCACCAGTTCCACCGTGCAGCGGGAACGGATGGTCTCCAGCAATGCCCCCGCCCGGTCGCACAGCAGCAGGAAGGCCGCATAGGGCGGGCCCTCCTCCAGCACCTTGAGCAGGGCATTCTGGGCATTGAGGTTCAGGTTCTGGGCGTCCTCGATGAGATACACCTTCCGGTCGGCCTCGTTGGGTCGGATGATGGTGTCATTGCGCAGGGCACGGATGGGGTCGATCTTGATGGCGACACCCACATCCTCCTTCCGCATGAACTCCGTCACGAACCGGATGTCGGGGTGGATGCCCTGGGCCGCCTTCCGGCAGTTCCGGCACACACCGCAGGGGGGATGACTGCCGCTGCACACCAGACGCTGTGCCAGCTCCAGTCCCTTGTTCCGTCGGGCCTCTGCACCGCCGGCGACGATGGTGGCATGAAACAATCCGGTCTGATTTTCCACGGGACCCATCCTCCTTCTGCCTCTCATTTTGGGGTAAAAACCACTGGATTATCGCTGCTTTGGGCGTTCTTTCGTGACCAAAACAACGCTGCTTTTATCATAACACAGCTGATACAAATAAGCGAGAATTTTTTCACTGATGACTTCGCCGGGGGCCACCACCGGCACTCCGGGGGGATAGGGGGCGATCACCTCCGCCGCCGTCTTGCCCACGGCCCGTTCCAGATGGCACTTGCCGCAGGGGGCAAATCGGGCGTCCCGTGGCTCCATGGCCCGCTCCGGCAGGGGGGGCGGTGCCAGATGGGCCGCATAGGGGGCCTGATCCAGATAGCCGTAAAAATTCAGCGCACGGCAGAGCCGGTGGAGATCCTCCTCCTCTTCGGCCGCAGTCAGAATGGCCACCACATGGTGCCGATCCTCCAGTTCCGGATAGATCCCCATGGCTTGCAGCCGCTTGGACAGCTTTTCGCCGTCCTCCACCTGAAAGACCAGACGGCAGGGGTCCAATCCCTCCCCACGGAGGGTGGGATAGCGGCGCCGCAGCTCGCTGCACCAGGCCGCCGTCCGTCGGTAGGCATCCCGATGCTTCCACATCCAGCTGCGCAGCTTGTCCAAGGCCGCCAGCATGACATAGCTGGGGGAGGTGGTGGAGGTCAGAGCACTGGCCCGCCGCACCTCCGGCAGGGCCACCCGATTGGCCAGCACCACGGCGGTCTGGCCGGGGGCCGCCACGGTCTTATGGGTGGAAATGGTCACACCGTCGCAGCAGGCATACGGGTTGTACCCCAACAGGCAGTTGTGCTTGCGCTCCAACACCAGCGGCAGATGGGCGCCGTGGGCGCCGTCCACGATCAGCTTGGCTCCGTGGCGGTGGCAGCAGGCGGCAATCTCCTCCAAGGGCGTCAGAACGCCGTAGTAGGTCGGGGTGGTGATCACCACGGCCCGAAGCTCCGGATGAGCCGTCAACTGCCGCTCCACCTCTGCCGGGTCCACCGCCTTCTGGGTGCAGTTGGCCTCATCCCACGGACGGGAGAGCCAGATCGGGTGCAGATCCAGCAGGGCCATGGCGTTGTGGATGCTCTTGTGGCTCACCCGATCCACCAGCACCGTGTCGCCGGGGTGGGTGAACAGGTGGAACAGGGTGAACAGGCCCTGCGTGGAACCGCCGGTGCAGAAAAAGGCGGTGTCCATCCCCCAGTCCCATGCCCACAGCCGCTGGGCATCCTCCAGCCAGTCGTCCCCGCCGTACAGGTTTCCGGTGGGCTCCAGCTCGGTGAAATCCAGCGGTGCCAGCGCATCCCACTCCTCCATGGCCATCGCCCGCCCTTTGTGGCCGGGCATATGCAGCCGAAGCGGCTTCTTTTCGGCAAATTCCACCAGGGAATCGTAAAAATTATGATCTGACATCCAAAGGTCTCCTTTTGCGTCCCTCATTCCATTCCAACCATACCGACTCATTTCCCTGCCCCCCGTCCTGCGGAGCGAGTGAGCGCCTTCTTCCCTGTCCCTCCGGAGCACGGAACGGAAACTGCTCCGAAAGACCGGAGGAAAACCCCCTCGGAGGACAGGAAAATCCTATTCTCCGGCAGACGGGAACTCCCGTTCCAATCACAGGGAAACCCTATGCTCCGGCAGACAGGAACCTCCGGTTCCAATCACAGGGAAACCCTATGCTCCGGCAGACAGGAACTCCTGTTCCAAT
>JARIAU010000015.1 GCA_029257695.1 Oscillospiraceae bacterium | reverse complement strand
AGCTGCTGAAGAACCGGGATGGCTTGATGCTGGGTATCTGCAACGGCTTCCAGGCATTGGTGAAGCTGGGCCTGGTGCCTTACGGTGAAATCCGTGATATGGACGATACCTGCCCGACCCTGACCTTCAACCTGATCGGCCGCCACCAGTCCCGCTATGTGACCACCCGTGTGGCCAGTGTCAACTCTCCCTGGATGCTGAAGGCCAATGTGGATGAAGAGTACACAGTGCCGATTTCCCATGGCGAAGGCCGCTTTGTGGCTCCCGATGAGATCCTGAACCAGATGATTGCCAACGGTCAGATCGCCACGCAGTATGTGGATGAGAATGGTCTGCCCACGCTGGATATTTCCGGTAACCCCAACGGCTCTGTCTGCGCCATTGAGGGTATCTTCAGCCCGGATGGCCGTGTCTTTGGTAAGATGGGACACAGCGAGCGTTACGGCACCTATGTGGGCCGCAACATCCCCGGCGAGAAGCATATGCCGCTCTTCGAGTCCGGTGCTGCTTACTTCAAGTAAGCCCACAGTTGCATACGATACAAGGGCCGCTGCATTGCAGCGGCCCTTTTCAAAAGGAGAATCTTATGGATGCCATAATTTTTGATGTGGACGGAACGCTTTGGGATTCCCGGGTTCCAGTGGCCCGTTCTTGGAATGAAAGTCTGACTGAGTATACCGGTAAGCCAAGTGCCTTCACACCGGAATATCTGGGCAGCTTTTTTGGCCGCACGATGGATGAGCTGTTGGAAGTGCTGCTGCCCGGTGTTCCGAAGGAGGAACAGCTTGCGTTCGGCGCGTTGTGCTTCCGGAATGAGAATAAGTGGCTGGAACAGGAGCCCGGTGTGCTCTATCCGGAGGTCAAAGAGACCATTGAAACCCTGTCCAAGCGTCTGCCGCTGTATATCGTGTCCAACTGTCAGGCGGGGTACATTGAGGTGATGCTGAAAACGACCGGTTTGGCCCCTTGGTTCAAGGGACATCTCTGCTTCGGTGATACCGGAGAGGAGAAAGGTAAGAATCTGGCCACCCTGTGCCGCACCTACGGTTTGAACGAACCCATCTATGTGGGGGATACGCAGGGAGATGCGGATGCCTGCGCAGAAGCCGGAATTCCTATGATCTTTGCATCTTACGGTCTGGGTCAAGTGGACAAGCCTTGGAAACAGATCGAGCATTTTGGACAGCTGCTGGACTTGGTGTAATTGAACCGGCGGACAGAACAACAGGTTCTGTCCGCCGGTTGTGCTGCGTAGGGAGTTAAACACCCAACACATAAAATCCGTTGTATCGTTTCTCCTGCTCCAGCCAATGCAACAGAATCTTATCATCCGTTGACGGCTCGGTTTGTAGTTGTTGACGGATGGTTTCTGCCTGTTCAGAAGAAAAGTAGTTGATGCCGTACCAGTCAAGGGGGCCGGTTGCGAGGTTATAATAGGTTCCGCCGGTGATGATATCGCCATAAAGATCAGCAAAGAGATTCAGGTCGTCGCCGTAAAGATAAAGAGAATCATCTTCCCAGTGCTCCATGGTTTCATTTGAAAGAATTTCATTGAGAGTTGTGCCGTGTTTCAGTTTGCAGTATTGCAGCTCGACAAAGTCACCCCCGCCGAAAGTACGACGGTCCTCCTGAGAGGCGAACGAATGAAAAAGCAAGAGATCACCTCGTTTGACGGTTGATTTCTTTTTTATTATAGCATGAAAATGCACAGGAATACACGGAAAGCAATCCGAAGAAAACCCGCCAGAATCCGTAGTTACAGATTCTGACGGGTGGTTATGTTTTGTGGGTCAAACATCAATGCTTGCGGGAGTAAAGCAGCCGAATGGAGTTCAGCACGCAGAGCATCGCCACACCGGAGTCGGCAAAGACAGCCATCCAGAGGTTGGCGTGTCCGGTCAGGCCCAAGAGAATGACAAAGAACTTAATGCCCAGAGCAAAGACGATATTCTGACGGCTGATGCGAGTCGCCTTGCGGGCAATTCGAACCGCTTTGGGAAGTGCATCCATGCGGTTGGTCAAAAAGACCAGATCGGCGGCCTCAATGGCGGCATCGGAACCACTTCCCATGGCAGCACCGACATCCGCACCGGCCAGCACCGGAGCATCGTTGATTCCGTCACCCACAAACAGCACGGGACCGTACTTTTTGCGGATGGCTTGCAGTGCAGAGAGCTTTTCCTGCGGGAGCAGTCTGGCGTGATACTCGTCCACGCCCACCGCTTCGGCAATGGCCTTGGCGGGAGCGTCAGCATCGCCGGTCAAAATGGCGGGAGTCAGCCCCTGCCGACGCAAGGTGGAGATGGATGCAGCGGCATTCTCCTTTAATTCGTCGGAAATTCGGATGCAGCCCAGGTAGCGGCCCTCCTTGCTGACAAATACTTCCGCACCCATAGGAACATCCGTGACCGGTACAGGCACGGCAAACCGCTCCATCAAAGCCCGATTGCCGCAGAGAACCCCGTCGGCGGCAATGCCCATGCCGGGGTATTCGGTTACGGAGACCGGAGCAGGAAGGGGCAGATCGGAAGCTGCGGTCAGGATTGAGCGGGCAATGGGATGCGTGGAGGAGCCTTCACACATGGCGGCCAGGGTGAGTAATTCTTCCTTGCTGACCCCATCCACGGGAAGGACTTGCTGAAC
>JARIAU010000063.1 GCA_029257695.1 Oscillospiraceae bacterium | reverse complement strand
CCGCATTTGGCTGGGTATAATGTCATCATAAATGTATCAGCAAATGGGGGAGGTGCTCGCATGATTTTGACATTGGATGTGGGCAATATGAATATACAGATTGGTGGATTTGAAGGGGAGACCCTCCGATTTCACAGCCGTTGTGCCAGCGATCCGAAGAAAACAGAGGATGAATACCGGTTGCTGATTCGGGATCTTTTAGAACTCTACCAAGTGAAGCTGGACGGTATTGAGGGTGGAATTCTTACTTCGGTGGTGCCGTCATTGACTCCGGTGGTGCAGCAGGCGGCGGAGCGGTTGATTGGAAAACGGCTTCTGGTGGTAGGAGCCGGAGTCAAGACTGGCTTGAACATCCGCATCGAATCGCCCAATGAGTTAGGTGGAGATATGGTGGTCAATGCCGTGGCGGCCTTGCATAAATATCCGAAGCCGATTGCAGTGTTTGATATGGAAACAGCCACTTCGCTTTCTGTGATCGATCGGGAAGGAGCCTATGTAGGCGGAGCACTGATGCCGGGACTTCGTGTGTCGGTGGACGCTATGGGGGACAGCACGGCACAGCTTCCCCAGATTCCGCTGATTCGGCCCCAAAAACTGATTTGTTCCAGTACGGTCAGTTGTATGCAGTCTGGTGCGGTGTATGGTTATGCGGCTATGACGGACGGCCTTGCTGCACAGGTGGCGGAGGAATTGGGCGAGCCGGTGACTGTGGTGCTCACCGGAAGTTCGGCAGAGTTGATTGCACCCTATTGTAAGAGTCGAGTCCATTTGGATTTGACGCTGCAAATGGACGGGTTGCGTCTGCTCTACGAAAAAAATCAGAGCCGATACCGAAAGAACCCAGAAAAAGGCGGAAAAAAGGGTTGAGTTCTTCCGGAATTTACCGAATAATCATTGACTTTCCTGGGAAAATACGATATAGTACCAGACGAACCGAAAGGGAGTAGCTGGCACAGAATATTTGTGTATCCTTTGGCGTCAATACGGATCGAACTGCGATCCCGCTGAGGATTCAAACGGCGAGACTTTTGTGACAATGCTGGGAGCGTTGCGCAAAAAGTCTCGCCTTTTTTGCTGCAACCACGAGAAAGGAAGATATGGATGGGAAATAAGCATCTGATCTGGGAAAAAAGCAAGGAAGAGCTGTTTGAGGAATTCTCCTGCAGCGAACACGGACTGACGGGCCAGGAAGCGGCGGAGCGTCAGGAACAGTACGGACGCAACGAATTGCAGTCTGGCACGAAAAAGAGCACATTCCGCATCTTTTTAGAGCAGTTTGCGGATTTTTTGGTCCTCATTTTAATTGGTGCAGCGACCGTGTCTGCGGTGTTGGGGGATTGGGAGAGCACGGTGGTCATTCTGGCGGTCATCACCATGAATGCCGTGCTTGGTACGATTCAGACTGTGAAAGCAGCAGCCTCACTGGACAGTCTCCGGCAAATGTCGGCACCGACGGCAAAAGTGCTGCGGGATGGGCAGTTTGTCCAAATTCCCGGCCATGAAGTGACGGTGGGAGATGTGGTCCTGCTGGAGGCTGGTGATTCGGTCTGTGCCGATGGTCGCCTGTTGGAGTCTGCCAGCCTGAAGTGTGCCGAAGCTGCCTTGACAGGAGAGAGTTTGCCGGTAGAGAAAACTGAAGCACCGATTGCAGGTGATGTGCCGCTGGGTGATCGGAAGAATATGGTGTTCTCCGGCAGCTTTGTGACCTATGGCCGAGCAAAGTTCCTGGTTACCTCCATTGGTATGGATACCGAGATGGGCAAGATTGCAACCATGCTCAAGAGTACAGAAGAGAAGAAGACCCCGCTGCAGGTTTCACTGGATCAGTTTGGCCGCAAGCTGTCCATTGGCATTTTGGTGATCTGTGCGCTGTTGTTTGTGGTCAGTGTCGTGATTCGACAGGAAAACATTATGAATGCCTTCCTGTTTGCGGTTGCACTGGCTGTTGCGGCCATTCCGGAGGCGTTGTCCTCTATCGTGACCATCGTCCTGTCCTTTGGCACCCAGAAAATGGCCCGTGAAAATGCCATTATCCGTAAATTGCAGGCGGTAGAAGGTCTGGGCAGTGTCAGCATCATCTGTTCCGATAAAACGGGAACGCTGACGCAGAATAAGATGACGGTGAAAAAACTGTATGTACACGGCGAGGTGGTGGATGCCGCTCAAGCAGATTTCAAAGTTGCTGTGCAGGAGCCGCTGCTCCGGTCTGCGCTGTTGTGCAGCGATGCAGTGGTGAATGAAAGCGGTGAGGTGGGCGATCCCACGGAGACGGCTTTGGTACGGTTGGGTCTGGACCATGCTGTGGATGCACAGGCAGTGCGCAGCCAATATCCTCGTTTGAATGAGCTGCCCTTTGATTCCGACCGCAAGTTGATGAGTACGGTTCACGAGTTGTCTGGCGGCTTGGTTATGATCACCAAGGGCGCTGTGGATGTGATGCTGGGTCGTGCGATCCTGACGGAGGAGGAGCGCCGCAGCATTGAGGCGGTGAACCAGCAGTTTTCGGAGCAGGGGCTCCGTGTGCTGGCTTTCGGCTGTCGTAAGCTGGAACGGGTCGACATTACGCTGGAGGACGAGACACAGCTTAACTTCCTTGGTCTGATTGCTATGATGGATCCGCCCCGTGAAGAATCCAAAGCTGCTGTGGCCGAGTGTATTTCCGCTGGTATCCGTCCTATTATGATTACGGGTGACCATCGAATCACAGCCTCTGCTATCGCAAAGGAAATCGGTATTCTTACCGAAGGAACCGAGGCAGTGGACGGTGCAGTCATTGAACATATGACAGATGAAGAATTGCGAGAGTTTGTCCCCCGAGTTTCCGTGTATGCCCGTGTCTCTCCGGAGCATAAGATCCGCATTGTTCGGGCTTGGCAGGAGCGGGGCAATCTGGTGGCCATGACCGGTGACGGTGTCAATGACGCCCCCGCGTTGAAACAGGCGGATATCGGTGTTGCCATGGGCATTACGGGTACGGAAGTGGCCAAGGATGCTGCCGGCATGGTGTTGACCGATGATAACTTTGCCACCATTGTGAAGGCAGTGAAGAACGGACGCAATGTGTATGCCAATATCAAGCGTGCCATCCAGTTCCTGCTCTCCGGCAATGCGGCGGGTATTCTGACGGTGCTGTATGCTTCGCTGATGGGACTGCCTGTGCCCTTTGAAGCGGTGCATCTGCTGTTTATCAATCTGCTGACGGACTCGCTGCCTGCGATTGCCTTGGGGCTTGAGCCGCATACAGAGCAGGTGATGCGAGAAAAACCAAGATCTCGGAATGAGGGGATTATTACCCGTGAATTCCTGACCAGCGTAGTCACTGAAGGCTTGGTCATTGCAGTGGCAACGGTTCTTGCCTTCCACATCGGTTTGAACCATGGCGGAGCGGCTGTGGGCAGCACAATGGCCTTTGCCACGCTGTGCATGAGCCGTCTGTTCCATGGGTTCAACTGCAAGTCCGTGAAGCCGGTGCTGTTGAAAAAGCAGTTCTGGAACAATAAAGCTTTACTGGGAGCCTTTGCTGTGGGGGTTCTGCTGCTTGGTTTGGTCCTGCTGGTTCCGGCAGTTTCGCCGCTGTTCAAGGTGGCTGCATTGTCTTGGAATTTGATTGGTGCAATCGCAGGACTTTCCTTTGCAAGTATGCTGGTGATTCAGCTGCTCAAGGGAATTGTGGCTAAGATTTCCAAACGGTAAAAAGTTCCGATACCGCCGCATTTTATGCGGGAATCGGGGTGTCTGTGGTAGAAAAGGCGGTGTGACGAGAGGTCACACCGCCTTTTTTGTTGGTTCATATTAAATAATAAAACCGAGTATTTCTAACGATTTAACTTCCATAATTATCCAATTTACGAGGGAGCAATCCATGGCAAGTGAGGGTGGTTTTGGAGAAAAATGCTTGTCAGAAAAAGGACAAACTTGATACTTTTGTAAGGGTCATTTCTGAAATATATTTCTATAATGCGGCAAAATGAGAATATTTTTGGATTTTATAAATTTAAGAAAAATGCAGGAAAAAAAGCGGCTAGGGTGTTGCGGAATCTGGAAAATCTGCTATAATCAAATACAAAGTTAGCGCTTGCTAAATTTTGTTTCAAATCGAAATAAATTTTCTTGTTTGTGACGATTTGAAAACTATTTGCAATGTGCCTTGTGAGCACCGGCTTTTGTAGGGGAAATGATGCAGACAATCAGGATGCGCTTTGTGTGTAATAGTTGCACACATGTGTGCCTTGCTTTGTATAGCGCAGAACCCTGAACAACCCCTGCTGTGGTCCTGCGGGACAGCGGCAGGTCGTGACATTCCGCCCACATGGGTTGATACTTGGAAGGTACGAGTTTGCTGAGAGAAGCTCAGAAGCTTTGGTTTCTGGGCGAGTATGAGGAGGTCAATTGTGAATAAAGAATGGACAGGCTTTGTTCCCGGTGTGTGGGAACACGAAATCAATGTGCGTGATTTCATCCAGAAAAACTATACCCCTTATGATGGAGACGACACCTTCTTGGCCGGCCCCACAAAGGATACCGAGGAGCTTTGGGCGCAGGTCATGGAACTGACCAAGCAGGAGCATGAGGCCGGTGGTGTGCTGGACATGGATACCCGCACGATTTCTACCATTGTCTCTCATGGCCCCGGCTATCTGAACAAAGAGAAGGAGACCATCGTTGGTTTCCAGACGGATAAGCCCTTTAAGCGTGCCCTGATGCCTTACGGCGGAATCCGCATGGCAAAGAAGGCTTGCGAAGATAACGGCTATCATCTCGATCCAGAGGTAGAGGAGTTCTTTACCATTCATCGTAAGACTCATAACGCCGGCGTCTTTGATGCTTATACCCCTGAGATGCGCGCCTGCCGCAGCAACCACATCATCACCGGTCTGCCCGATGCCTATGGCCGCGGTCGTATCATCGGTGACTACCGTCGTGTGGCTCTGTACGGCGTGGATCGCCTGATTGCTGATAAGAAGCATCAGAAGGATACCACCCGTATCATCATGTACTCCGATGTAATCCGTGAGCGTGAGGAGCTGAGTGAGCAGATTCGCGCACTGGAAGACCTGAAGAAGCTGGGCGAAATTTACGGATTTGACATTTCCAGACCTGCAAACAATGTGCAGGAGGCCATCCAGTGGCTGTACTTCGGCTATCTGGCTGCCGTCAAGGAGCAGAACGGTGCGGCCATGAGCTTGGGCCGTACTTCCACCTTCCTGGACATCTATGCACAGCGTGATCTGGCTGCCGGTACCTTCACCGAGGAGCAGATCCAGGAATTTGTGGACCATTTTATCATGAAGCTGCGTCTGATCAAGTTCGCCCGTACGCCCGAGTACAACGATCTGTTCTCCGGCGATCCCCAGTGGGTCACCGAGTCCATCGGTGGTGTCGGCATCGACGGTCGTCACATGGTCACCAAGATGAGCTATCGTTACCTGCACACGCTGTCCAATCTGGGTACGGCACCCGAACCCAACCTGACGGTCCTGTGGTCCACGCATCTGCCCATGCACTTTAAGCGTTTCTGTGCGAAGACCTCCATCGAGTCCTCCAGCATCCAGTACGAGAACGACGATCTGATGCGTGTGACTCATGGCGATGACTACGCCATTGCCTGCTGCGTGTCCTCCATGCGGATCGGCAAGGAGATGCAGTTCTTCGGTGCTCGTGCTAACCTGGCCAAGTGCCTGCTGTATGCCATCAACGGCGGTGTGGACGAGATCAGCAAGAAGCAGGTCGGTCCGAAGTATCGTCCCGTGGTTGGCGATTATCTGGATTATGATGATGTCATGGCCAAATATAAGGACATGATGGAGTGGCTGGCTCGTGTGTATGTCAATACGCTGAATATCATCCACTACATGCATGATAAGTACTGCTATGAGAAGCTGCAGATGGCTCTGCATGATAAGAAGGTCACCCGTTGGTTTGCAACCGGTATCGCTGGTTTGTCCGTTGTGGCCGACTCTCTGTCTGCCATTAAGTACGCCAAGGTCAAGTGCATCCGTGATGAGGATGGCATTGTCACCGACTTTGAGGTGGAGGGTGACTTCCCCAAGTATGGCAACGATGATGACCGTGTGGATGAGATTGCAGCAGAGCTGGTGGAGACCTTCATGGGCTATGTGAAGGGCAACCACACCTATCGTGGCGGCATTCCCACCACTTCGATCCTGACCATTACCTCCAATGTGGTGTATGGACGTAACACGGGTTCCACTCCGGATGGTCGTAAGCGCGGTGAGCCCTTCGCACCCGGTGCAAACCCCATGCATCATCGTGATTCTCACGGTGCAGTGGCCAGCTTGGCTTCTGTTTCTAAGCTGCCCTTCAGCGAGGCTCAGGACGGTATCTCCAACACCTTCTCCATTATTCCTGGCGCGCTGGGCAAGGATGATCAGATTTTTGCCGGTGATCTGTCCGTGGAGATGGATGAGTTCGAGTCCGAGAACTAAGCTCCTTCCACAGGAAGCCCCTGCATTTTGAAATCGAGGTGATTGCAATGCAGGAAAAAGAAAAACAGGAAGAAGAACGCATTGACGAGCTGATTGATCGTATTGATGCGTTCATGGCAAATGGCGGCGGTCATATGAATGTGACGGGCGGTGAAGGCGAAGCGACGGTCAAGCGTTGTGCGACCTGCTGCGGCGAATTCAGCGACTCGGCATGTAATACGCCGGCAAAAGAATAAACCGTAACACGAGAAAGGAATGTTACTATGGAAGCAAATAAGCAGCAAATTGATAACCTGGTCGATCTGTTGGATGGATATGCCACCAAGGGCGGCCATCACCTGAATGTGAATGTGTTCAATCGTGAAACTCTGCTGGATGCTCAGGCACATCCTGAAAAGTATCCTCAGCTGACGGTTCGTGTTTCCGGCTATGCAGTCAACTTCAACAAGCTGACCAAGGCACAGCAGGATGAGGTCATTTCTCGTACCTTCCACGATAACATCTGATTCGATGGAAACGCAGAAGGCACGGGTCCATTCGCTGGAAAGCTTCGGCACGGTGGACGGTCCCGGTGTGCGTATGGTGGTGTTCCTTCAGGGATGTCCGATGCGTTGCCTTTATTGCCATAACCCCGATACTTGGGAAGTGAATACCGGCACAGAAATGACTGTGGATGAAATTCTGACCCAGTACGACCGTAATGCCTCCTTCTATAAGAGGGGGGGCATTACGGTCACCGGTGGTGAGCCTCTGCTTCAGATGGACTTCGTTATGGCTTTGTTTCGCAAGGCAAAAGAAAAGGGGATTCACACCTGTGTGGACACCTCTGGAATTACCTTTCGCCCGGAGCATCCGGAAGTGGTTGCTCGTTTTGATGCCCTGTGCGAGGTCACGGATCTGTTTCTGTTGGATATTAAGCAGATGGATCCAGAGCAGCACCGTGTGTTGACTGGCCATAGCAACGAGCATATTTTGGCCTTTGCCCACTATCTGGCCCAAAAGAACCAGCCTATATGGGTGCGCCATGTGGTTGTTCCGGGGATTACGGACTCGGAGGAGGAGTGGACTGCATTGGGGCAGTTGCTGTCACAGTTGCCCAATGTAAAGGCACTGGAGGTACTTCCGTATCACACGATGGGTGTGGTCAAATATGAGAAGCTTGGTATTCCATATCCGCTGAAGGGCGTGCCGGCGATGGACAAAAGGACGGCAACACATGCCCGTGAGGTCATTCTGGCCGCACGAAAAGCAGCACTTGATGAAACTCATTCCCATTGACCTGTATCGGTTCCTTCCGATACAGGTTTTATGGCGTTTTGAGTGGCAGATCAGTCTATACCGATGATACAACAGACTGCGGCCGGAGGCACACTGAAACACAGTGTGCCTCCGGCTGTTTTTACTTGATCAGGAAAATAGGCGGTGCTGATTATGGCTGTATAAAAACTGAAAGTTCATTGGTATAATGTGAATATCGCCGTCAGCACAAAAGGGGAGAGCTGCTGAAACGACGAAAAAATAAAAACGAGACGATCCGAAGATTGTCTCGTTTAGAAGATGTGAAAACCTAAGTTACGATTCCAAATCCCATACGCCGCATGCTTTCTTGTGGGTCCCAAACAGGCAAATGATGATACTGTTTTTCGAACAGTGGGGGAATCCGCTTAAACCTGTCTTACAAAATACAGCGAACCGGCTTCAAACCCATATTTCGGATGCTTATAGCTGTTGCGATGCGCTTCAAAGCCTTCTTGCGCCAGTAATTGATGAATGGGCGTGTTCTCTTCTGCTTTGGTAATTGTATGTACGAGCTGGCCTGACAGGTTATACTTTTGAAGCAATGCTTGATGAATTTCCCGCACTGTATCTGGCGAATATGCAACAAGCGAAAGAAGGTTGATTACAAGTTGCTCCTTCTTGAGAAAACCACCCTTGATATAGCGATATTGCATCATACCAAGAACCTGTTCCTCATCGGTGATTTCATATGCAATGATCTCATTTTCTCCCTCGGCCATGGTACTGCGGAATTCATATAGTTCTTTTTCTGCTTCCACAATACCATTCCATGGATCATTATGAGAAAAATACTGTTTCACAATTTTTTCCAGCTCTGTCGGTGATCTCAGTTCAATAAAAGTAATCATAAAATTCCCTCCCATGATTTAACTTCATACACTGAATATAGCATATGTAAAAAGAAAAAGAAACACTCATTTTCAGTTCTAACGGATTAAAAACTGTCGTTAATAAGGAGACCTACGCCCCGGAAGCGCACGGTTTGGTGTATGCTGCTGCATAAAAGCTCGGCTGTATATCAAACCAGTTTTTACGGGAAAACATGAGGCAGCCCAACGAAAAGGCGTCCGTCTGATGATCCTTATGACCAACTAACTGACGCCCTGATTTTTTAAAAAAGAAAAGAGACGATTTGAAAATCGTCTCTTTCTGGAGCAGGTAAAGGGAGTCGAACCCTCCTATTGAGCTTGGGAAGCTCACGTTCTACCGATGAACTATACCTGCAAAGCTCATTCATTATAACACGAATGAAATAAAAATGCAAGAGGAAAAGAAAAGAGATCCGCCTCACCTTTTGGTGAGGCGGATAGAATTTGATCAGCCGACATACTTCAGGCCAGAAGCCTTGGTAATGGGGGTGGCAGTGATCTGCTCGTCCAGCCAATCTGCATACTTGTTCTGCTGGACATTGGAGATGCAAACGCTCTTCCAATAGGGGAGATCGCTCACGCTTTCAAAGAAGACCAGATAGTAGCTGTTGTCTTCAGGGGATTCAAACAGCTGGTAGTCGCCCTGCACACGATTTGCATCGAACATCCACTGGGTCATAGCATCGTTAAACTGACGCTTGGAGACATTCTCACGCAGGCCGCCGGGGTATCTGGGGTCGCCGGAAGCGTTGGTGTAAACCTGAACGAAGTCCTCGGAAGTCTTTCCGGTTTCTTCGAAGTTGGAAAGAATCTTCTCCGCACGGGCCTTGCAGTCTTCCATGTCGAAGTTGCCTTCCTGGTCGCTGGCGGCAGCAATGCGCAGAACACGGAGGTTGACACCGTTGTACTCGTCCAGCTTGCGCTCGTTGACATAGATGGCGAAGTAGCCAATCACCTCATCGGAGGAGGCATGCTTGTTCTCGACTAGACCATAAGAGCCGGTGCCGTGTGCAGGATCGGCCATCCAGTCAGCATAGCCGGAATAAGAAATGCCGGCCATGTTGGAGTTATCGGTCGCACCGTAAGTTGTGGCCAAATTTGCAGCCTGTTCGGCATTGCCGGCAACCAGAGCGTTCAGGATCTCCTGTGCGTGGGCCTCGGCCTGCTGACGGTTTGCCTCAATGGTTTCGGCGTCCAGCGGAGTTTCGCCCTGCTCGTCATTCTTGGAAGTGGTCTCGAAGGGAACCAGATAGCAGCTGTAGTTGATGGTGTCCAGATCAGCGGTGTGCTCCTGATAGAAGGCGTTGATTTCGTCCTCGGAAACCTCTGTCTCATCCATCAATTTCTGGCCATATTCACCGGCCAGCTGAATTTCAGTCAGCAGACGGGTGTAGTCCTTCACGGTCATATACTTGCCGTAAGAGGCCTTCAGGTAATGCTCCACGGTGGTTCCGTAGAGGGAGGCGTAAGACTCGGCGTTGGCCAGAGCTTTCTGCACATCTTCCTGACCCTTTTCACTCAGTTCGTAGCCGGCAGCACGGGCCTGGTTGGCCAGAACAGCCACGCTGTTCAGAGAGTCGAGAGCATTGTCGGTGAGGACATCGTGCCAGGTGTAGCCATCATATGCTTCCTGTTCGTCCAAAGGCTTCTTCAGATCCAACCCGTAGGTTTCGGCGTTGCTGCCGTAACCATTCAGTGTGGAGTAGTAGAAGTAGTCCAGATCGACGACCTTGAATTTCTGATCGCCAATGGTGGCGGCAGTGGCTCGCTTCTGAAGGAAACCGCTGTCCCAAAACAGCAATGCAGCGATCAAAACAGCAACAATGACGCCGATCACGATGTAGAGGATGCTCTTACGCTTAGCCTTTGCGGCAGCGGTCTGGGCCTCCATTTTCTTGGTGTTGAGGCTGTCAGCCCCAAGTTTGCGCTCTTTCTTATTTCTGGATGCGCTCATGAATGAATCAATCCTTTCTGTTTCGGAAGAAAGATCCTCCGCGTTCAGAATACAAATTAGTATACAACATTTACAAGAAGGTTTCAATACCAATCCTTCGTTTCGGAAAAAAGGATAAAAAAAGTCTCGAAGAATCCCTTCGAGACAGAACCTTTAAAAATACCCCGCCGTGGCCGTGTGACCACAAATGTGCCTGCGAAAAGCAGGTGGGCGACCTCCGTCCGGGATCTCTGCTTCCAACATCCGACACGAAGTCGGGAGGCCTGCAATCCTCCGGACGAGTTGTTCCGGCAGCCCTATAAAAAGTGTAGGCCATAAAGAAAGCCATCACGCACCCGGCAGGGATTTTAAACTTATTCGTTGTTGCCGTCTTCGTCCTCGTCCATAAACAGGGACTCCATAAACAGATCGTAGACAGCATCCAGTTCCTTTTCGTCGTCCACGCTTTCGAGGGAATCCTCGTCCTCGCCGACACCGGGAACGCTGCGCAGGATGATCAGACCAAAATCTTCGCTGTCCTCATCCTGACCTTCTTCCAGAGTGGGGAAGAACGCCATGTAGAGATTGCCCTTGTATTCAACGGTATCAAGATACTCGAGTTCAAACTCGTTGCCCTCGTCATCCGTCAGGGTGATGAATTCGGCTCCGTAATCTTCGCTCATGTTGCTCACCGTCCTTTCCCTCGTATCATAACCCGATTTGAACGAAAAAGCAAGAGGAAGAAATGGCAAACTTTGCGATTGGCATCAGACACCAAGATCTTCCAGAAGTTGGTGCATTTCTTGTTCCGTATGCACCACAATGCCTTCCTGGAGCAGAGTGCGGTCTTTTTCCGGAAGAGCCTGCACGGAAATTTCTGTGCGAAGCCATGGCAGTCCGTCTTTGAATACGCAGACGCGCCCGCCTTTTTCTACTATCGTCATCGTATGCAGTTGGTCAAAACAAGTTTCATGATCTACCTGTGTTTTTACAAGAATCTGACTGCCAGCGGGGCGCAGTTCGTTGGGACGAAGAGAAACACAGAGCAGGAGAAGGAACAGCGCAGCAGCCAGAAGGACGCCAACGCAAAAAAGCCGATTCTGAATGTCTTTTTGCATAGTCAAATCACCTACCAGAGACAGTATTCCCTGGAAAACGGGATTATAAACCGGATATAGGGAAGAATAAATTAAGAAAAAAGAGGGAATGGTTTGGCGCATGATTTGACAAGTATGCTATAATGTAGATTGGTTATTTCTGAAATCCAACAGTTTTGCGGTTTTTCCGCAAGCGAATTCCACCGGAGGTGGTTTCTTTGGCAAAAAAGACAAACAATCGTAGGGGGGATTCCCGTGCGCTGCGCAACACCGTTGTCGTGTTCAAATGGATCGGCATTGTGTTGGGAACGCTGCTCCTGCTGGGCTTGTTCACTGGCCTTTTCATGCTCGGGCATGTGAAGGGTTATCTGGACGATGTGATTATCCCGCAGGCAGAAGAACAGCAGACGGCACTGAATGTCACGGCCTACGATCCGAGCTTGTCCTCGACCATGTATTATACGGATGCGGCAACGGGACAACCGGTAGAAATGATGACGCTGTTCTCGGAAGAGAACCGGATTTGGGTACCCTATGAGGAGATGCCTGAAAATCTGCTCAAGGCCACGGTGGCCATTGAGGACAAGCGGTTCTATGAGCATCACGGTGTGGACTGGAAGCGCACGGCAGCAGCCGTGGTGTATATGTTCACGGGACGAAATGTGCAGGGTGGTTCTACGATTACCCAGCAGCTCATCAAGAACATCTCGCAGAATGACGATGTGACCGTGCGCCGTAAGGTGCTGGAGATCTTCTCTGCGCTGGAGTTCGAAAAGAACCATGAGAAGAACGAGATTCTGGAACTGTACCTGAACTATATCTACTTGGGACGCAGATGCAATGGCGTTTATACGGCAGCACATCGCTACTTTGACAAGGAAGTGCAGGATTTGACGCTGGCCGAAAGTGCCTGTCTGATCAGTATTACGAATAACCCGTCCCTGTATGATCCGGTCAGCCATCCGGACAATAACCTGAAGCGAGCCCATGCAGTCATCATTGAGATGTACCGGCAGGGCAAGATTACCGAAGAAGAGCAGTTGTCCGCCTTGGCGGAGATGGGATACTACCCGGATGGAAAAGATGAGAATGGCAAAACGAAGTTCAGCTATGATCCGGCGCAGGTGACCATTCAGTTCGTCAATAAGGATGCCATTGAGGCGGATGTGGGCGAAATCAACAGCTACTATGAGGATGCGGTCATCGATCAGGTCCGGGATGATCTGATGAAGAAGTACGACATGAGCAAGGAAGCTGCCAGTCGTATGATCTTCACCGGCGGCCTGTCCATCTATACCTGTTTCAATCCCGCGGCTCAGGCCAGCGTTGATGCGGTGTATCAGAATCCGTCGAATTTTGAGGATTATGTGTCCCGTACCGGACAGCCGCTGCTGTCCGCCATTACGGTGGTGGATAATGCCACCGGACGGGTGGTTGCATTGGGCGATAACCGACCCAAGGACATCAACCGTGGCTATGTGCTGGCTACGGATACCAAGCGGCCTCCCGGATCGTCCATCAAGCCCCTGTCGGCTTATGCTCCGGCGCTGGAAGAGGGACTCATTACCCCGTATTCTGCTGTGGATGACTCACCGTTCATGCTGAACAATGGGAAACCTTGGCCCCGCAATGCAAATCGGAGCTATTCCGGTCTGACCAGCATCTATCAGTCGGTGGTGCATTCGCTGAATACCAGTGCGGTCAAGACGGTGGATCTGGTGGGCAGAGAAAAGGCCTTTGAGTATATGCAGAAGCATTTTGGCATCAGCACATTGGTTTCTTATATGGAGGGTGTCAATGGCAAGGTGTATTCCGACATTGACTATGCCCCCTTGGCACTGGGCGGCCTGACCACGGGCGTGTCCACCTTCGAAATGGCCGGAGCCTATTCTGTGTTCCCTCGAAATGGTATGTATATTGCCCCTCATTTGTACACCAAGGTAGTGGACAAGGAGGGAAATGTGGTTCTGGAGTATGACGAAACGGGCGTACCCAGCCTCAGTGAGGCCACTTGCTTCTATATGAATACCATGCTGGAAGGTGTTGTGCACGAGGGTACCGGCGGCAAGGCAAACTTCTCTGGAATGCACTGCGCAGGTAAGACCGGTACGACTACCAGTAAGTTCGACCTTTGGTTCTGTGGCTACACGCCGTATTACACGGCCTCTGTGTGGGTCGGTTATGACCAGAGCGAAGTGATCCAGGCCTCCGGCAATCCCACGACCCTTCTGTGGAAGAAGGTCATGAGCAGCCTGGTGGACGGAAAGGAAGATAAGCCCTTCCCGCAGCCCAGCAAGGGGGTTGTGACGGCCACTTATTGCACCAAGAGTGGTGGCTTGGCTACATCGGCCTGCTCGTTGGCTGGCTGTGCAGCAACCGGAACCTATGTGTCCGGGGATGAGCCGACATCGTTCTGTTCGCTGCATACCACGATCAAGGTCTGCACCGGCACCGGAGCAGAGGGCGAGTATCACATTGCCGGTGAATTCTGCCCTCAGGAGACTGTGAAGGAAATCGGTGTTCTGGATTATGTGCGAGACCATGTGGCCGGTTCTGTGGCCGTGGGCGACAGCAATCAGCTCAAGTCTTGGATTGAAGCGCAGGGCCCCTGCCCGGTGCATACGGCAGAGTGGAAATCCAACTATGCACTGATGGGAAAGCAAGAGATTTTGATTTCGGCACCTGACATCTATCGCCGTGTAGGCGATGCGCCGTTTTCAATCGGAGCACGCAGTGTGGATGGTGCCGGAAATGCCGGCGGTGCGCTGAGTTATTCTGTGGACAATTCCAATGTTGCTACGGTGGATGCCAACGGTACCGTGACTATCGTGGGTGAAGGAAAAACAAAGGTGGTTGTCAAAGCAGCAGCCACTCAATATGCCCCGGAAGTGTCCATGACAGTGACCATTCATGTCAAGGGTGGCTCCGGTGGAGACGGCATCGGTGGAATTATCGAGGATATTTTTGGCTGAGTAGCCGTGCAAGCATCAAAACGAACAGGAGCAGTGCCTTGAGGGCACTGCTCCTTTGTTTATTGATGCAGGGAATCGGTGGTGTCTGTAGGCAAGTAGCTGATGAGTACCGCAGCAAGTACAGGGAACAGTATCAATCCTTTGAATCCCCATAGTTTGGCACCAAGCAGTGCACTGAGCAAGGAAAGACAGGTGGGCAGCTGCAAATGGTTGCCCACCAGTTTTGGTTCCAAGAGTGCACGGGAAGACCAAACAACGGCCCAAAGCAAAAGAATCCCCAAACTTCGCACCGGTTGATGCATCAAATAGAGGGCACCGGCCCAAGGCAGCAGGATCAGCCCACTGCCGATCATAGGAATGACATCGACCAGTACAATGACTCCGGCCAGAATAGGGGCGTGGGTGGTTCGCAGGAAAAACAGGCCGGCGGAAAGCTCGGCCCATAAGATTCCGGATAGAGCCAGCTGCGCTTTTCCCCAACTAGCCAGTCGTTTGTGGGCCTCCCGGCGGAACTGCTCCAGCTGCCGCCGCCAATCGGTGGGAAGCAGTTTCATCAGCAGCAGATACAGCTCCGGATACCCGGCGGAACACAAAAATAAAAACAGCAGGAACAAGCCAAAGCCGCTGAGTGCGCTGGGTAGAGCCAGTACCCATCCGGAACTGAGTGTGCCTAACTGCGAGAGAATGCTGTGCAGGATTTCGCCGCTTTGGCTTTTTAGCTGCTGTACCAGTGCATGAACAGTCGCCTGTATTTGAGGGGGGAGGGCGGTTAACAGGGGATAGAACCAGTCCTCTGGGCTGGGGGATTGGGCAAGTGATAGAGCGAGAGAGGACAGCAGTGCTTGAAGGGACTGAATCAAGACCATAAATCCGTAGCCCAAGAGAAGAAAAATGGGTGCAAATAAAAAGAAAAGTAAAAGTAATGCAGAGAGCCAGCGGGGAATATGCCTTTGCTCCAAATGCTGAATCGGTGGTTGAAAGCACCCACCCAAAAGAAATGCAAATAGGAACGATGTGAGGATGCCTCGTGTGCCGGGAAGAAGCAGCAGCGTGAGGAGCAAAGCGAGAAGAATCAGTTTGCGGCGGTTCAGCTTCAAGACAAATCACTCCTGATGAGAATGTGTGCAAATCGACTAAAAGAAAAAAGAATAAACAAAGCGAAATTGGTAGTATAGCACTTGAATTCGCTAAAGCGCTATGGTATGATGTGAGATAAAAGAAATACAAATGACCGCCTGCTGCGGACGATGAGGTGATTGTTTTGGATCGTACTCCCAGATACTTTATTGTGGAATCGGACAAACTGCCTGAAGTGTTTTTGAAGGTGGTAGAAGCAAAGCGAATGCTGGAGCTTCGGGAGGTTCCGACCATCAACGAAGCGGTGAAACAAGCCGGAATCAGCCGAAGCGCATTTTATAAATACAAGGATGCAGTGATGCCCTTCAATGATATGATGCGGGGACAGATTGTGACGCTCCGGTCCATTCTTCGGGATGAGCCGGGTGTGCTGTCGTCTATCTTGAATATCTTTGCCGCATCGGGCACAAATATCCTTACCATAAACCAGTCGATTCCGGTCAATGGAGTGGGTGCCGTAACCATCAGTGCGGAGACCTCCTGTATGACGGTGGAATTGGACGATTTGATGCGCCGGCTCAATGAACTGCCTGGCGTGGTGCAATTTGAAATTTTAGCCGGATAAGTGCGGCAGACATAAGATAGAAGAGCAGAGGTGTAATATGATCAATGTAGCAATCCTGGGCTTTGGTACCGTTGGTTCCGGAGTCGCAGAGGTGATTCACCAGAACCACGACTTGATTGCCCGATATTTGGGGGAAGAGGTTTCGCTGAAGTATATTCTGGATGTTCACGATTTTCCTAATAGCCTATTCGGAGATCGTGTGATCCATGATTTTTCCATCATTGAACAGGATCCGGATGTGGATGTAGTGGTGGAAACGATTGGCGGTGCCCGCATTGCGTTGGAGTTCACCCGTCGTGCCTTGATGGCGGGGAAGAGCGTGGTGACCTCCAACAAGGAATTGGTGGCAACGCACGGCTGTGAGTTATTGCGGATTGCCGAGGAAAAGCGGGTTTCTTATTTGTTTGAAGCCAGTGTGGGCGGCGGAATTCCTGTAATTCGCCCCATGAAACAGTGCCTGGCGGCCAATGAGATCGAGGAAATCTACGGCATTCTGAATGGTACCACAAATTATATTCTGACCCGTATGATCGAGGGGGCGCTGTCGTTTGAAGAGGCGCTGAAAGAGGCACAGGAAAAGGGATATGCAGAGCGGGACCCGTCGGCGGATATTGAGGGTGCCGATGCCTGCCGCAAGATTGCAATTCTGTCCTCTCTTGCCACTGGATGGTACATTGCGCCGGAGCAGATTCCGACAGAGGGAATCACCGGCATCACGCTGCAGGATGTAGACTTTGCAAAGCAGGTGGATCGAAAAATCAAATTGCTTGGCCGGATGATCCGTCGGGAGGATGGAATGGTGTGTGCTTATGTGGCGCCTCACTTGGTACGGGCAGATACGCCGTTGGCCAATGTGGTGGGCGTGTTTAATGGCATTCAGATCCGTGGCAATGCAGTCGGAGATGTGATGTTCTACGGACAGGGTGCCGGCAAGATGGCCACAGCGTCTGCGGTGGTTGCCGATGTCTTGGATGCAGCAAAGCACAAAAACGAGCAGACCCATCCGTTCTGGACAGAAGCGGAGGGGAATCTGGTCTATTCACTGGAAGAGGTGAAGACCCGATGGTATGTCCGGACGGCTGCAGCGATTGCGATGCCGGAAGGATGCATTGCGCTTTCGGAACAGACGAGCGAAACAACGGCGTTTCTTACGGAGGAAGCATTGAGCGAACAGGAATTGCTGGCACGACTGCCGCAGGGGATGGCTCAGGTGCATTATCGTGTGCTGGATTAAAGAATTCTATGCACGCTGACCTTGGTCGGCGAAATCTGGATATATTGGAGGTCGAGAGGTCAATGGGACTGATCGTACAGAAATTTGGCGGATCCTCCGTTGCAGATGCGGAGAAGATCCGCAATGTTGCGAACATCATTACGAAAACATATGATGACGGCAACGATGTGGTCGTGGTGTTGTCCGCTCAGGGCGATACAACGGATGATTTGATTGCGAAGGCAGGGGAGCTGAACCGTCGCCCTTCGAAGCGGGAGATGGATATGCTGCTTGCCACCGGTGAGCAGCAGTCCATTGCATTGTGTGCCATGGCGATTGAGGCACTGGGCTACCCGGTCATCTCTCTGACGGGGTGGCAGATCGGGATGAAGACCAATTCGGTGTATGGTGGAGCACGGATCAAGCGTGTGGATTGTGAACGCATCCGTACGGAGTTGGATAAGCGCTGTATCGTGATTGTGGCTGGGTTCCAGGGGATCAACAAACGGGAAGATGTGACTACCTTAGGGCGTGGAGGCAGCGATACATCTGCGGTTGCCCTGGCTGCATCGTTGGATGCAGATCTGTGCCAGATCTATACCGATGTGGACGGTGTATATACGGCCGATCCGCGTAAGATCAAGGGCGCTCGCAAATTGGAGGAGGTATCCTTCGATGAAATGCTGGAGTTGTCCTGCCTTGGCTCTCAGGTGCTTCATAACCGAAGCGTGGAAATGGCAAAACGCTATCATGTAAATATGGAGGTTCTCTCCAGTTTTTCCGGTAAGCCCGGAACGAAAGTGAAGGAGGTTGCAAAGCCCGTGGAAAATTCTCATATTGTTGGTGTGGCAAAGGATACCGATATTGCCCGAATTGCGTTGGTGGGTCTGAGTGACCGGCCCGGAACCGCGTTCCGTGTCTTCTCTCTGTTGGCAAAGCGGAAAATCAATGTGGATATCATTCTCCAGTCCATTGGTCGTGGGGAGTCCAAGGATATTAGCTTTACGGTGTCCAAGACCGATATGGAGTCTGCTTGCGCAATTTTGGAGGAGTACAAGGAAGTCATTGGCTTTGAATCTGTGGATATGAGCGAGGATGTGGCCAAAATCTCCATTGTGGGCTCCGGCATGATCAATAATCCCGGCGTTGCTGCGGATATGTTCGGCGCACTGTGCTCTGCAAATATCAATATCAACATGATTTCTACCAGTGAGATCAAAGTTTCCGTTCTGGTTGATATCCGTGATGCGGATCATGCGGTGCAGGTAATCCACGATAAATTCTTCGCCGAATTTGGTTGAGTTTGTGTCCGATGTAGACCGCCTGATGCTTCGTGCATTGGGTGGTCTACAGGCCGAGAGATGTTGCATGAAAAAATATGGGATAAATTTGAAAAAAGTGTTGACAAATGTGAGATGTCATCGTATAATAGCTATTGTTGATGCGAGATACATCAAAACAACAGAATATGGGGGTATAGCTCAGCTGGGAG
>JARIAU010000041.1 GCA_029257695.1 Oscillospiraceae bacterium | reverse complement strand
CGTGTTTTTCCACCAGATGCTGAACAAAAACCATAGATTCCAGATAGGAAAGCTGATTGCCAATATAACCACTGGAAACACCGGTGCGCTTATCTACAGATTGTGTTACGATTGGAAATTGAATCCTCTGGAAGGTGTCCGGATGAAGAACTGCTTCCGTTCCAATTGCTTGATAAATCAGAAAAACCGGATGTTCGGTTGTATATATCTGGGAAATGTCCTGGTTATACATCTGTTCGTATCTGGACGCAACTTTTTTGCTGCATTCCATGTAGGCAATGCTCAATTTTGCAATTTCACTTTCATTCGCAAAGGGGTCGATGTATTGAGGGGCATTTTCATACGATAGATAAGGAGCTGTCAAACAGGTAATCAGTCCTTCGGATAACCACCGTTTTTCTGTTGCATCGTTCACTGGAAACAGACAGTGGGCGAACTCATGTACAGCATCCGCATGAGCGAGGACATATGCCTTGCTTCCATCCAGCTCCGAATAGGAATGACGACCAGTGTCACTGTCAAAAACAGAAACAGAAATCTGACGAACATCAGGCTGCTGCAAGGTTTCATAATGCTTGGGTGCATTTTCCTTCAAGTAAGAGAACAGTTGATTTACACTTTGATAGAAATCTACGACAAAGAAGGAGGCATCATCCGCAGTAGGCATCCAGTCAACGCTTTGCAGATTCAGTCGGAAATTGTGTTCCTCAATAATAAAAGGAATCTCCTTAGCAGTAATGAAAGGAAGACCGGAAAGGTAGGCTGCTTCAGTGGTGCTGATGTTTTCAGTGTCTACTGTGATACCAAGTTCTTTCAACCATTCGTTTCGATACTCAAAATTGTTGCCTTCCGTCAGAAAGGTTTTTACATTATCCTGAGACATAATATATGCGGCAAGGGACTGGGCAGACTGCACCGCGAGATCTATGGTTTCTGAATCCGAGAAATTCTCAATAAAATAGAGCGGGGAGAGGGTGAGGAGATAAGGTAGCTTTTCAGCGTTAGTATAGTAACTCTCCAGACGATTAGCCAGTTCATCCGAAGAAACAGCGGGTTCCTCGAATGCGATCCGGCTCAAACCGACACACTGCCACCAAGGAGTCAAATCAAATGTACAAGAAGTCAGGAAGGGGCGATATGTACCGTTCCGGACGGATTCGGGTGTACAAAACAGACCGGAAGATGTGGCAACAGGCTGCCCCGTGGTTGTTTGACTGACGAAATAAATATCCACAGGTTTTGCTAAACTTTCGTCCAATTTAACCAAGGCGGCATAGTCAGCGGCAATCTGTTTGGTAAGATCAGGAGAAGTTGCTTCATCAAATATAGGTTCTTCAAAATGAATGTTCATTCCAGGTAAGGAAACGGACTTGGTTTGAAAAGAGGCTGGATAATCATCATTCCGAGGATGGCTCCCGTTTGCAAATTGATCGGCAGTCAAAAATTCCGGATCCACTGTTTTTGTGGTGCCGCAGCTGCAAAGCATCAACAAACTCAAGAGGAGAATCGGGAATAGAAGGAATCTTTTTTTGCATGAACTGTGTCCATTTGAACCGAGAATCGTTTTCATAAACATACCTCTTTCCTTTGACATGATGGCACGGGAGTTACTTTCAGCATAGGACAGAATTCCGGCACTGTCAACGAAGCATCCTGCTGCAAAAGAAGAACAAAAGGAGGATGGATGCGACTTTACAGAACACTGTGCGTATAGTATATTTGTAGCATCATGGTAGATAGGCAAATGTATCATGGTGAAAAATTCAATCAGCCCGACCAAGAATATGTACAGAGAAGCACAGAGAGGATTGGTCAAAGTTTGAAGGTCATCTTAAAAAAACGACAGCAAGATATGCTTACGGAATTTCTGGCAAGAGAAAGCCCGGAGAAATATGATTTTAAATTTCTGTTGCCTGAGTATTGGGAGTGCTATCAACCAGAGATCTATCGCAATATGCTGCGATGTTGGGAACAGACTTGGCCGGATTGCAGTCTGACCGATGCAGATGCCATCCGCCGCTGGTACGCCTATAAAGCGTTTGAATTGAATTATATCAATCAAACCGGGCAAAGGGTCGGTCGTCTGTTTGACTGCGACAGTTCAAACGAAACGAATGATCTGATGGATTGTATTTACGATATTTTATGGAGAAATGCTCCATGGCCGGTGCCTGAATTGCGTCAACACATGGGAGGCGATACCATGCACTCCTTTGCTTACACCTTCAATGCGGTTGCAGAGAGAGCGAGCTATCCGCTCAGTTTTGAAGCCTATCGAACAAATCCGAGCTCCTTTCAAGCGTTGAGAGCGTATGCGGCAATGAGCGGATGTCTTGGGAATTTCGTTCTTGTTCCGAACGGGTTTAATCCGGTTCGTGGCAGGACTCTGTGGGATGACTGGGATTTGTCACTGGAAACCCTTCGGCGGCATGACGAAAACTGTTGGCTGCAGGCGGTCGGTTTGACCTTTACACAATACATCAATTTGAGTTTTCTGTGGGAAGATGTGGATGAAGAGGGTTGTGTGCGGCCGTTGGTCCCAAGTCATGCAAAAGTGTTACAGGGAACGGCGGAATTTCCACGTACATTTGCACGGCAGCGACGGGAGGAGGCCGGCCTCTTTGCTTCGAATGCATGCGGCCGCATCCGTCGGAGAGGAAAGTTCATGGTGGCCATGCTTCAAATCGCACAGAACAAAAAGGAGGATTATGCCAAAATCCTTACACTGCTTTGGAGAAATACCTATTTGGGGTCGTTGGAAAAGGTCGTGAAGTTACTTCAATGTCTGCCGTTGTCTGCCTATGCGCATACCATATTGAACCAGTTGGAACAGGAACTTTAAGATTATAAAAACGGAGGAATGGAATGCATTATGTCATGTCTGATTTACACGGAGCCTACCGTGCCTACCAAACGATGCTGGAAAAAATCCGCTTTTCGGAGGACGATATCTTATACATTCTGGGAGATATCGTAGATCGTGGACCGGAACCGATTCTGATTTTGCAGGATTTGCTGACTCGGTCCAATGTGATTTGTCTGGCCGGAAACCATGAAGTGATGGCAATGGAGTGCTTTCGCTTTTTGCTCCAGGACATCACGGAGGAAAGTTTGGAAGAATTGTCGGAGGAGACGATTGCGATGGTGCTTGATTGGCAGTGCAACGGCGGAGAAAGTACCATGGCGGGGATGCAAAAACTAAGCAAGGAGCGCCGAGAAGAGATTTTGGAGCTAATTGGAAGTTTTGATTTGTATGAAGAGGTCGAAATCAAAGGACAGAACTATGTGCTGGTTCATGCCGGATTGGGTGGGTTTTCACCAGAAAAACCGCTGGAAGACTATCAACTCAACGAGTTGGTGTGGCACAGAACGGATTACAGTCGGCCCTATTATTTAGATCAAGTAGTGATTACCGGACATACGCCCACGATGAATATCCCTGGAAATCCAAAACCCGGCTATATCGATCGTGCAACGAATCAAATTGCCATCGACTGTGGGGCAGGAGTTGGTGGTCGATTGGGATGCCTATGCTTGGAAACCGGAGAAGAGTTGTAGGTTGAGGAAGTTGCTGCATCGGAACGGTAACGGCATCTGAAATAAAACGCCTTAGAACGCTTGGTTCTAAGGCGTTTTACTCTATAATGATACAAGTAATCAGCAGAGTTCTTCAAAAATTCCTTCATATTCCGCAGAAAAGATGCTGTCTTTGTTCCAAATAAAGGTAAAATCATGTTTCAATTTCAAATCTTCCAAGGGAATTTGCATTAAGGTTCCACGGTCGATTTCCTCCTGTACGGCAGCTTTATAAAGAAATGAAATGCCGCAATCCTGTTGCAACAGCGAGACGATGGTGTGAATGTTTTCCACCTCCACAATGTGGGAAAAATTCTGAACCGACATATTTTTCAAGGCCAATGCCCTGGATAGGATTGCTCTGGTTCCGGAGCCAGGTTCCCGTATCAGCAATCGCTCCGAGGTGAGATCTTTCATACAATGAACCGGATTTGCAAAAATATGCCGACTGGAGGCAACGGCAATATATTCTTCGGTGCGATAAACACGAGTCTGATAGTTTTCCTCCATAAAGTATCCTTCGACAATGGCAAAATCAATGGTGCCTTCGTATAGATCCGCTAAAAGAGATTGGGTATTGCCGTATCGGATGTGAAAATCTGTGTCCGGATGGGTGCGGATCAAGCGAGCCAACGCCGGCAGTATGGCATATTCGCCAATGGTCATGGTGACACCGAAGGTAAGCACCTTCTTTCCAACTAGACTTTCTTTCATCCGTTTTTTTAGTGTGTTTTCGTCATTGCGCATGGATTCCAGTGAAGAACGCAGCAGGGTTCCGGCAGGGGATAAAGACAGTGCTTTTCGTTCCCGTAAAAACAAGGGTGTTTCAAATTCGTGTTCCAGATACTTGATGTGCTGCGAGACCGCTGGTTGAGTCAGATTCAGTTCTTCTGCTGCACGGGTAAAACTCATGTATTTGCAGACCGTTAAAAATGTGACCATACGAAAATCAAGCATGGTGTCCTCCTAACTTCGTAAATGGCTTCGTCGATGGTTCTTTACAAAAATCATAACAAAAAATTATGATTATATCAAGAATCATAATTTTACAAAATGTAAAAAACCGTATAAAGTAAAGATATCAAAGGAAACCAATGGAGGGGATCAGAATGATGTACGATGTTGTAATTATTGGAGCCGGCCCCGCAGGCATTAGCGCAGGAATTTATGCCGTCAGCCGTGGCAAGAAGACCGTGATTTTGGAGAAAAATGCGGTGGGGGGATTGATTGGAAAGGTGTCTACGGTGACACATTACGCATCGGTTTCTGATGGAGAAACCGGCAAGATGTTTGCAGAGAAGTTGGAGGCGCAGGCGAAGCGGTCTGGTGTGGAACTGGTTCGGGCTGAAGTGACCGCGGTAGAACTGGAGGGTGAAATCAAGCAGGTCCATACGGCACAGGGAGTCTATTCCGCACATACAGTCATTCTTGCGAACGGAACATCGCCCAGAAAATTGGGGATTCCCGGTGAAAGCGAGTTAGCAGGAAAGGGAATGACAATGAATGCTGCTCGGGATGCCGCACGGTATGAAGGAAAGTCGGTCTATGTCGTGGGCGGTGCAGATGGTGCAGTGAAGGAGGCCCTTTATCTGGCCCGGTTTGCCCATCAGGTGACCGTGATCCATTTCGAAGATCAGTTGGGCTGCATTGCAGAATTTCAGGAGAAGGTTCGCAAAACCTCCAACATTGCTCTGCGTCTGCATTCCAGATTGCATGCAGTCTACGGCGTGGATCAGGTGGAGTCGTTGGAACTGGTAGATGAAAAGACCGGTGCAATCGAAACCATCGAAGATCCGGGTTGCGGAATTTTTGTTTATGCCGGCACTGTGCCGAATACCGAGTTGTATCCCCAGCTGTGGGGCAAGGACGGGTTTATTCCTACGAATGAGCGAATGGAAACTGCCTTCTCCGGCGTTTATGCGGTGGGAGATTTGCGGGAGAAGCAGGTTCGCCAGGTTTCTACTGCCGTGGCAGATGGCACGATTGCAGCCATTCAGGCCGCAGCCCGATAAATCAGGGCGAGTGACGTGCTTGTCACTACAGAAATCACGAGATGCAACAAATTACCCCGCCCGTTTGCTTGAATTGCAAACGGGCGGGGCTTTTCTGTGTTCCTTCGCAACGGAAACCAAAGACCGTATTTCAGTTGCTGTTGGAGAATTTAGTTTTTGTGCTTCTTTTTGTTGACTACCGCCGTTGTGGCAAGATCAACAACGGCAACTGCGAGCAAGACAAACCAAAGGGCCAAATGGCTCGAATCACCGGTATGCGGATTGACCGTCGGATGACCGGAAGAACCACCATTAGGATGAGCCGAAGAATCCGGAGTTCCCGTCTGCTCTCCGGAAGCGGGAAGTTCCACGGACTCCTCATAGCCACAGACTGTGCAGCGATGAACTTGCAAGCCTGCTTCAGTTTCGGTGGGCTGCTTGCGGATGCTCCACTCATCAAAGGTATGTGCAGCCAGGTCTTGCGTTTCGCCGCAGCCACATTCGTGCCAGTGGTTGGTTTCGTCATGCTTCCACTCCGAACCAAACGAATGATCGCAAGTCACTGTGACACGATAGACCACATGGTTCACAACCACATCCGATGTGCCAACCGTCTTGCCGGTCAGGTTCAGCGTGTAGTGCTTATTCTCTACCGTATGCGTCACCTTGTCTGCGGTTGGATCCACCTTGGCTACATGGTTGAATTTGCTTCCATTGTCCGCAGATGGCCACAGGATAAAGTTCTCGTGGTTATATTCTGCCACAATGAGATACATTCCACCGGACTGAAGATCAGCCTGTTTGGTGACCTGTACATAGCCGGGCAGTTCTGTGCTGGATTGATCCTTGGCAGTGGCGGGACGATACAGCTTGAATTTGCACAAGGGGGTCATGTTACCGCTTGCACTGCTTCCGGCATCAAAGACATTTTGACCATTGCGCCAGAAGGCCAAATATCTGCCTGCAGACTGAATAAAGAAGGTGCCGTCGGCCTGTTCCTCAAACTGGATCTGGACGGGCTCTGCGGAGACCGGATGTCCCAGCGGACCGGAAGGATTCATCCATAGATTTGATCCGTCCGTATCTTTGGCATAAATCTCGAAGCCGCCTTCCACTTTTTCAAAGATGTGAAGCCCCATGGCCAGAGGCAACTGCTCTCCGGTGTAACTTGCATCGTTTCCAATGTGACACTGTCCGCCGTGGACGGTCAGACTCTTATCGTCGGTTGCAATTTCAGCATTTACTACAGTCGGGTTGGTGTTGCGGATGATCTCGCCGCTGTCCACTGCAAGGTGTTCACTTTGTCCAATGGACAGGTTGACCTCTTTTACTTGTTTGGGGTCAGTGACCTCTACGATAACGGTGATACCACCTGTGGTATAGCTGGTTTGACCGACTTTATGTCCGGTGTATACAACCTTACCATTGATGATCTCGCCAGTGGCAATTTCACCGTCCATCTGGGCCAGTTCTTCCTTCGTGGGCAGGGTCTGGAAGTGGAAGGGATCTGCCATCGTCTCGTACAAGGACAGCCGGACCACTCGCTTTCCGTTCACAACAGCATCCGGAACGATTTCGTTCAGCAAAATGTTGCGATATGCTGCATGTGTCCATTTGTCCTCATACAGCAAGCCGATGGAGCCATCCGGAAGTTCTGTAAGACTGGAATATCCATAAATGTCTTTTTGTGTGTTCACTTCATAGGTGCCAATCAGCTTCATGGTCTTATCTGCGTCCTTCTGCAAAGCGAAGGCATAGATTTTTCCGTTGAAACGCCCGTTGCTTCCGGTGGCAGCAGTGGAAACGAAAATCACAGGGGCCCCATTGATGTCCTTGGAGTAACGGATGGCCGAAAGCTGATTCCATGTGGTTTTCGGAGCATCCGGCACCGTGACCGGCGCTTGTGCAATCCATTCACCCTTTTCGTTTCGCTTGTGATCTGTGTAACGGAGGACATTCACACCGTCACGACAGAACTGACGGACAGTATTGGCGTCGATCTGCACCAAAGCACTTTCACTGGAGTTATCCTTGGATGCATCCTGGGAGCGATGCCATGTCGTGTCTCCAGGGTTTTTGTAGATGAAGCTGGAGTGTTCCGGTGTATGTACATAGCAGGGAAGCATCACTGTGCCGTCATCCAGACACAGGCCGGCACCGGGACCAACACCATAAAAGCGATGACGGGCAGGGCGCTCTCGTACCATAGGATTCATAATGGTAGGGGCAGACCAAGTTTCACCGTTGTCGGTGGAGGTCACCATCCACAGGAAGGTTGCTCTGCGCACATGAACCTCTGCATTATAGTAGAAGACATTTTGCTGCACATATTTGCCGCTCCAAGGCTGTTCATGCGTACCAAGCTGCTGGCAGTACATCGGCTGTTTGTTGGCAGTATACAAATTATAGTGGTCATCCACATAGTAGGCCGCAGACTTGGTGGTGTCGCCCTTGGCAATCAGAGGCGCATATGCAGTTTGCTCGCCGTCTGCCTTAACGAAATCGCCAACATAGAAGTCATAGGTGCCGGCCTTTCCGTCTCGGCTGTAATGGATCGCCATGCGTTCCACACCGTCGATGACCTCATAACCGGAGTCTGTGGCTGCATTGATGATGAATGTGCCGCCGGAATATACATCGGTCATCAGGTAGATGGTTCCATCCTGATCCTGAACCATGACAGGATCGATGAAAGCGGTAGCATTTCCTTTGTTCTTTCCGCCGCCCCAGTACTGATCCACACTGTCATTAAAATAGTTTGGGAAGTTATAGTGCCAAGTTTTTCCTCCATCGGTGGACCGGCTGAAGAGCGTGTCGATGCCAAATCCATCAGGACAATTATCCCAGCGGGCATCAATGGCCGCTGCCAAAGAGCCGTCATTCAGGGTGATCAGAGCGGGAATGCGGAAGGTTTCGCTCCCACCGGTGCCGGCAGGGAAGGGCTCCCCTTCGGTGGTGCCGTGATCGGGATTCGGGCGATCCGGTGCCATCAGCTCTGCCTTGGGTTTCATCGCTTGGATTGCCTCGTGGATGGCAGCAACTGCCGTGGCGACCGATTCTACAGTAGAGTCATCACGCTTCAGTTCTGCCTTGCCGGCAGACACGGCATCCGCCAACACCGCCTTGCTTTCCTCTGCATAATCCTTGGTATCCAACTGATCGGCTTTCTTGATGGCTTCCTTCAGGGGATCCTTGTTGACTACGGGAGGACGAGTACTATCGGACCCGTGGAAGGTGACAACCGTATTGCTGTCCTTCTGCTGCGCCTGGATTTCATAGGTATAAGTCTTGTCACCGGGCAGGCCCTTCAAAACTGCTTTTTCACCGCCGGAAACAGTGACATGGTAGCGCAAACCATTGTCCGAACTGATTGCGGTCAAAGTTACTTCAGAAAAATTCTTTCCATAGGTCTTTGCCAACTGTGCTGTGTCCAGCTCTGCGGTGTTGTTTTCAACCTTGACCTGCGCAGTAATCTCGCTCTTTTCTTGCGTTGCACCCAGATCGTAGGCGTTGTTGTAAATACGGCTGTTGTCCATAGCAAGGCCGGTGCCTTCCAGCAGCATATTCAGCATCCACTGGTGTCCGATTCCATTGGGATGTTGGTCGTTGTTAAAAACCAGACTTGCAAGATAGGGGCGTGTCGTCAGCACATCATGCCAGACAGTATTCTGATCTACCACAGTAAGATTGTGTTCGGATGCGACCTGTTTCATCATAGCTGCTTGTGCGGCATATCCATTGAAGTCCTTCATCCGACACACCGGAGTGCGCAAGACCACGATAGCGCCCTTTTTCTGAATGGTCTCCACAATCCGAGCCATGTTTTCCTTGTAGTTTGATTCATTGGTGCAGTTGGTACCCAGCATCAGGAATACCACATCGGGATGATATTTTTCCAGTCGCTCGTTTAGATACTTCAATGTATCTTCCGTTGCGGCACTGGAAACACCGGTATTCAAAACCAAATCCTTGCTGCGACCCAAATCATCCTTCAGGAATTTCTCAAACGACTGGCTGATGGAATCATAGCCACAGGTATGGAATGCACCGTGTGTAATGGAGTCACCCATGAACATCCAAGTGATTGGCTCCGTGCGAGTAATCAGATCGGACAGAATACCCTTGTCGGCCGTCCGAACCGTTCCGGCCGTCCCCTTGGTCACAGTGCCAGTCATCACAGGAAGACGGGTAGTGCCATCCTTAGAGGTAATCATGAGGGTATATGCAGCTCCGGCAGGGAGGTCGGTCAGAGTAAACTGGCCGCTTGCTTCTCCGGTCAGAGTGTACCGGTCTGTGCTGAGCTCATAGGTCACTTCGGTAACGCCATTGGGAAGCGTCACATCCAGACGGTTCTCGCCCGCCATAACTGTGGCAGGAGTCTTGAGATAGTTCTGGGGAACATTGGCCTGTTTCAGCTGGGGGAAGTTTGAGGGGACAGAGCTGGCAGGATAATCAGTAGTGCTTCCATACACAGCGTCGCTGAGTGCCCGTCCGACTTCCAAATGCCCCTTGTCGGTCAGGGTTCCGTTGGAATTTACGGAGAATGTCTGGGTGGAGAGGTCCACGCACTGGATGCGGCCCAGTTTGGACGCCTCCACAGACTGCACAACATGCTTGACCGCCTCGGCATACAGGTTTGCGTTCTCCACCGAGGAATAGGGTGTCATAATCACTGCAAAACCAGTGTTGTTTCGTAGTGTAAGCGCCTTGTTGATGTACGCTGTCAGATTTGTTTTGAATTGTTCAATTCAAGCCTGCCCAGCAGCACAGTCTTCCTTACTGACCAGA
>JARIAU010000035.1 GCA_029257695.1 Oscillospiraceae bacterium | reverse complement strand
GGGTCCACCCGTTCCCATTCCGAACACGGCAGTTAAGCTCACCTGCGCCGAAAATACTTGGCTGGCGACGGCCCGGGAAAATAGGTAATGCCAACACAAAGCGGTCAGAGAAATCTGACCGCTTTTTTGTTTATGTGAAGATTTGCAGTAGAAACTGGGCTTTGAGATGTGATGTGAGTGGTATAAGTGGAACAAGAAATCGGCGCACCTATACTATGGAAAAAGTCTGGGTGGAGGAATCAGAATCGTGCTGCGTTATTGCAAAGTGCAAAGGAAACCGATATAATTAACTTGCAGAGAAAGACAAATTTTGACAGAGATTTGTATAAGGGAGAAGGGAGAAAATGAAAAGGCTGATTGCGGTGTTTCTGGCTGTCGTGATGATGCTCAGTCTGGCTGCCTGCGAGATGAGCAAGAGCAAGCACAATGAGCTGATAAAGAAAGTGACCGCGGAAATCGATCAGGCATTGGAAGATATGATTGGTTCAGAAGAATATCCGAATATCACTAATGTCGAGCACGAGGATGATTACAGCAGCTTTACCGTGACTACCAAGTCTACGGAGCTAGATACGGCAGAATCCCTCTCTGTGATCACTTTTTATCTGTATGGCAGAATGTATGGGGACTGCAATGGTGACACCGATGTTGTTGTTAGGGTGTCTTTCGTCAATGCGGACTCCGGAGATATTATCGGGTCGTTTCGTTCGGATCAGATGGAGCAGGAATAAAAGAATTGTAGATAAGGAATCAAGGCCGGCTGCGGTGAATGCAGCCGGCCTTTTTTGATCAATCAAGGTTTACACGCATTTTACAAAAGCAGGATAACCGATTTGATGTTTTTTCGGTATGATAGGGTCATACCGATCAGGTTATGACAAAAATTGCTGATCCTAAGGAGTCTTCAAACAATGAACACAAAACGAAACATATTTGCACTGGCCGCCGCCGCTCTGATGGGCATTTCTGTGCTGGCGGGTTGTTCCGACACCAAGACCGGTACGGTGGCCACGGACGGGTCTACCTCCATGGAAAAGGTCATCGGCACGCTGGGCGAAGCCTTTCAGCAGAACAACGAAGATATTACTGTCACCTACAATCCCACGGGCTCCGGTTCCGGCATCAAAGCGGTCCAGGAAGGACGCTGTGATATTGGCCTGGCCAGCCGTGTACTGAAGGACGAAGAGAAGGCATCCGGACTGGAGGAAACAGTGGTGGCACTGGACGGGATTGCGGTCATCGTCAATCCGGAAAATCCGGTGAAGGAACTTAGTCTGCAGGATATTGCTGCCATCTACACAGGTGAGATCACCAACTGGAAGGATGTGGGCGGCGAAGACGGCGAGATCGTGCTGATTGGCCGTGAGGCCGGCAGCGGCACCCGAGACGGCTTTGAAAGCATCACCGGCACGGAAGAGAAATGCCAGTACCGGCAGGAGCTGACCTCCACCGGCGATGTGATCACCACGGTGTCCGGAAACCCCAACGCCATTGGCTATGCCTCTCTGGCATCCATCAAGGACAATGTCAAGCCTTTGGCTGTGGATGGCGTTCTTCCTTCTGAAGCAGCGGTCAAGGACGGCAGCTATGTGGTGCAGCGTCCCTTCATGCTGATTACGAAGAAAGACACGAAGCTGTCCGATGCGGCGCAGAAGTTTTTCGATTTTGCCTTGTCCTCGGAAGCATCGGATCTGATTTCCAGTGCGGGTGCTGTGGCAGCAAACTAACAGTTAAATCGTCGGCGGCTGGCTTTGCAGCCGCCGATGGTTTCAATCGAAAGGAAAAACAAGAATGAAACACAAAAAGCAATGGATGGAAACCGTGATTCATGGCGTGTTTCTGCTGCTGGGCCTGATCACAGTCGGGTGTGTGCTGCTGATTACGGTATATTTGGTTCTGGCCGGAATTCCGGCCCTTCGGCAAATCGGACTGGCTGATTTTTTGCTGGGCGATACCTGGGCATCCACGGCATCGGAGGCTAAGTTTGGTATTTTGCCTTTCATCCTGACCAGTGTGTACGGAACCGCCGGAGCCATCCTGCTGGGTGTGCCCATTGGTTTTTTGACGGCGGTTTATCTGGCGAAGGTGGCGCCGCCGACGGTGAAGCGTGTGGCGGCATCGGCGGTCAGTCTGCTGGCCGGAATTCCTTCGGTGGTCTATGGCCTTGTGGGTATGATGGTTCTGGTTCCGGCCATCCGAACGGTGTTCGGTCTGCCGGATGGAGCCAGTTTGCTGGCGGCCATCATTGTGTTGGCCATTATGATCCTGCCCTCGATCATCAATGTGTCCATCACAGCATTGGAGGCAGTGCCGAAGGAGTATGAGGATGCTTCGCTGGCTCTGGGTGCCACACCGGTGGAAACCTATTTCCGGGTGTCTGTGCCTGCCGCAAAGAGCGGAATTGCAGCGGCAGTGGTGCTTGGTGTGGGACGAGCCATCGGGGAGGCCATGGCGGTGATGATGGTGTCCGGCAATGCCCCGAATATGCCTTCGCTGTTCCAGAGCGTCCGGTTCCTGACCACGGCCGTGGCCAGTGAGATGTCCTATTCCAGCGGATTGCAGCAGCAGGCGCTGTTTTCCATTGCGTTGGTGCTGTTCCTGTTCATTATGCTGATCAATGCCACGCTGAATTTCTTTCTCAAGCGCAGTAAGGAGGAGTGAATATGCCGAACCAACAGATTTCCGGCAGACGCAAGGCCTACATTGCGCTGATGAAAACGCTGATGCTGGTATCATTTGCGCTTACCGGAGCCTTGGTGCTGTTTTTGACGGTATATGTTTTGTGGAAGGGCGTGCCGAACCTTTCTTGGGAGCTACTGTCCA
The DNA here is from genome assembly GCA_029257695.1 of Oscillospiraceae bacterium. Lineage (GTDB taxonomy): Bacteria > Bacillota > Clostridia > Oscillospirales > Oscillospiraceae > UMGS1766. The sequence goes on along the minus strand of JARIAU010000035.1, from coordinate 3,711 downwards.
CCCAGCCCAGCTATTTGTCCGGTCAAATCGGTATTTTGCCGGACATTCTGAACACGGTCTACCTTATTCTTGCGTCCTTGGTCTTGGTGCTGCCGCTGGGCGTGGGTGCGGCCGTGTACCTGACCGAGTATGCCCGGAATCAACGGCTGGTGGCGCTGATCGAGTATGCAGCCGAAACCCTGTCCGGCATCCCGTCCATTATTTACGGCTTGGTGGGCATGCTGTTTTTCTGCCAATTTCTTAATTTGCAGACCTCACTGCTGGCCGGAGCGCTGACCCTGGTCATTATGAACCTGCCCACGATTATGCGAACCACGCAGGAGAGTCTGAAAACGGTGCCGCAGAGTTATCGTGAGGGCGCCTTTGGTCTGGGGGCAGGAAAGTGGCGGGTGATTCGTACGGTGGTGCTGCCCAACTGTGTAGACGGCGTCATTACCGGCTGCATCCTGTCGGTGGGCCGAATCCTGGGTGAGTCGGCGGCACTGCTGTTCACGGCAGGATTTGCCCATGCCATGCACGGCTTTGTGTCGGGCTTGGGCAGTGCAGGAGCCTCCCTGACGGTGGCCCTGTATGTGTATGCAAAGGAACAGGGCGAGTTCGGTGTGGCCTTTGCCATTGCCGCCATTTTGATGGGTTTGACCCTGCTGATCCAGCTGCTGGCCGCACTGGTTGGCCGCCACTTCAAACAGAGGAGAAGTCTATGAGCAACATCATTACCGTGAAGGATCTGTGCCTGTGGTATGGAAGCACCCAGGCACTGCATGAAATCAATCTGGAGATTCCGGACAAAAGCATTACGGCCCTGATCGGGCCCTCCGGCTGCGGAAAATCCACCTTTTTGAAAACGCTCAACCGGATGAATGATCTGATTCCAGAGGTGAAGGTAACCGGGCAAATCTGTTACAACGGCACGGACATTTTTGCACCGACGGTGGATGTCAATCTGCTGCGGAAAGAAATCGGTATGGTGTTCCAGAAGCCCAATCCATTCCCGATGAGCATTTATGACAACATTGCCTATGGACCCCGCACCCACGGTGTGACCAGCCGCATCCAACTGGATGAGATCGTGGAGCGGTCGCTGCGAGATGCGGCCATTTGGGACGAGGTGAAGGATCGCCTGAAAAAGAATGCCCTTGGCCTGTCCGGCGGCCAACAGCAGCGGCTGTGCATTGCCCGGGCGTTGGCAGTGGAGCCGGAAGTGTTGCTGATGGATGAGCCCACCAGTGCGCTGGATCCCATTTCCACCTCTAAAATCGAGGAGCTGGCGGTGCAGCTGAAGGAAAAATACACCATTGTCATTGTGACCCATAATATGCAGCAGGCCGTACGCATTTCTGATCAGACCGCCTTCTTCCTGTTGGGTGAGTTGGTGGAATACGGCAATACAGAGCAGATGTTCTCGCAGCCGAAAAGCAAACGAACCGAAGATTACATTACGGGGAGGTTTGGATAATGAGAAGCCGTTTTGATGAACAGCTGGCGGAGCTGAACCAGGAGCTGACCCGTATGGGAGCTTTGTGCGAAAAAGCGATCGCATTGGTGGCGGAGGCCTTGTCCAGTGAGGACAAAACCATGGGAAAGCGGGTTGTGGAACTGGATCGGGAAATCGACCAGATGGAGCGGGATGTAGAGGCCCTCTGCCTGCGGCTGCTGTTGCAGCAGCAGCCGGTGGCCCGGGATTTGCGGCAAATTTCTGCGGCGCTGAAGATGATCACCGACCTGGAGCGCATCGGAGATCAAGCCGAAGACATTGCGGAGATTATCTCCTTCCACAACGGACATGCTATGCCGGAGCACACCCACATCCATGAAATGGCCAAAGCCACCAGTAAAATGGTGACCGACAGTGTGGATGCCTATGTCAAGAAGGACTTTGCCCGGGCAGAGGCTGTCATTGCCTATGATGATACGGTGGACCGCTGTTTTAATCAGGTCAAGCGGAATCTGATCGAGGTCATTGGCCGCAGTCCGGAGGATGGAGAGGCGGCCTTGGATCTGTTGATGATTGCCAAGTATTTTGAGCGGATCGGAGATCATGCCTGCAATCTGGCAGAGTGGGTGCAGTTTTCCATTTCGGGGCAGCACACCCAGCATCCCGGGGATTCCGCCGATCTATAACAGGGCGGTATTGCAAAGAAGAGCGCAGAAATGCGCTCTTTTTTGCTGCCTGCGGCCTACTGTGTGCAGAATTTACAAGGATTTTACAAAAAATTGGTGTTTGATTTCATATGGAGGCGGTATCATAAAATAAAATCAAAGTGGGAAGAAGGAGTGCAAGCGCCAAATGATTTATTGCGTGGAGGACGATCAGGCCATCCGGGATCTGATGATTTATGCGCTGAATACCGCCGGATTTGAGGCCAAAGGGATTGCGGACGGGGAAGGTCTCTTTGCGGCCTTGCGTGAAGCGGCGCCCCAGCTGATCCTGTTGGATATTATGCTGCCCGGAGAGGACGGCATCTCCCTGTTGCAACGGCTGCGTCGGGAACCGGCCTGGGCAGGGATTCCGGTGATCATGGCCACCGCCAAGGGGACGGAGTATGATAAAGTAATCGGACTGGACTCGGGAGCGGACGACTATCTGGTCAAGCCCTTTGGAATGCTGGAAATGGTGTCCCGGGTGAAGGCCGTACTCCGCCGGACGGAGGCCAAGCCGGATGCCGGTATCCGCAGCATGGGCCGGCTTCGTTTGAATCTTAGCGAACATACGGTATTTTCCAAGGGAGTGCGGGTGCAGCTCACCTTAAAGGAGTATGAACTGCTGAAAAAGTTCATGGAACATCCCGGTCGGGTGTACAGTCGGGAACAGTTGCTGCGCAGTGTTTGGGGAACCGAATATGCGGGAGAGACCCGCACGGTGGATGTACACATCGGTACGCTGCGGACCAAACTGGGAGATTGCGGAAACTACATTGAGACCGTGCGGGGTGTAGGCTATCGCATGGAGGTCAATGAATGACAAAGCGCATCTTCCGCTCGATCTATCTGGTGGCTGTGGGCGTGTTTCTGGCCTGTGTGGCACTGTTCATGGCGGTGCTTTATAATTACTTTACCGGAGTGCAGAAAAACCAGCTGCAAATGCAGACCGGTTTGGCGGCACAGGGCGTGACCCACGAGGGCATCGGCTATTTTGACGGATTGGACCCCGGAGACAACCGTATCACATGGATTGATGCCGAGGGCACGGTGTTGTATGACAGCCGTTCCGATTCGTCAGAGATGGAAAATCATTTGCAGCGGGAGGAGGTGCAGGAGGCACTCCAAGCCGGACGGGGCGAAAGCACCCGATATTCCCGCACACTGCTGGAGCGGTCGCTGTACTGCGCACAGCGGCTGGAAGACGGCTCCGTGATTCGTCTGTCCCTGTCCCAGAACACATTGCTCACGCTGTTTTTGGGCATGATATATCCCATGTGCATGATAAGTTTGATTGCATTGGTGCTGTCCCTTGTGCTGGCCTCCCGGCTGTCTAAAAAAATTGTGCAGCCGCTCAATGAGTTGGATTTGGATCATCCGCTCCGCAATGAGGGGTATGATGAGCTGGCCCCGCTGCTGCGCCGCATCCGTTTGCAGCAGGGGCAGATTCAACGGCAGCGGGAAGAACTGCGGCAGAAGCAGCGGGAGTTTGAGGAGGTGTAGGGAAAGTTTCTTCTAGGATTAGGCTTATTGTAACGTGAACTTTGTTATCAAGGAAGTCTGTGGGATCCT
>JARIAU010000044.1 GCA_029257695.1 Oscillospiraceae bacterium | reverse complement strand
GATTGATGACCAGTTTATCAAAGGTCAGCTTTTTTTCGTCCTTGGATTCTCCGTCGCCAAAACGACGCAGTACTGCATGGATGCGGGCCAGCACTTCTTTCATGTCAAAGGGTTTGACGATATAGTCGTCGGCTCCCATTTCCAAACCGTTGACCTTGTCCTCGGTCTGGCCCTTGGCGGTCATCATAATGATGGGGGTCTTGCCGGACTCTCGGATTTTGCGGCAGACACCCCAACCGTCCATGACGGGGAGCATAATGTCCAGCAGCACCAGATCCGGATTCCAGCTGCGGTACAGCTCTACGCCCTTACCGCCGTCCGGAGCGCAGTTGGTTTCAAAGCCTTCCTTCTCCAGATAGAGCTGGAGTAGTTGGGTGATATTCGGATCATCTTCCACGATCAAAACTTTTGTCGCCATAAAATACACCTCTCTCGGTTCATACATGGTGGGTTATCCCCTTTATTGTATCGGAAGCAGAAGGAATTGCGGTGAATATTTTGTTAAATTCCAAGAAAAATTCGGGTCAGCGTCAGAAAACGGGCCACGGTGGGTGCCTCTGCCGGACAGATGAGAAATTGTTCGGCCAAATGGAGGGCTTGCCGTGCTGCGGCATGGGGGGAGGTGCCCTCGGTGAGGCAATGAGCCAGCACGGCACATTCATTGAGGAGTGGGCGGTTCACGCTGGTTTGGCACCGTCCGGCGGCGTTCTGTTGGGCTCGCAGCAGCGTTACATAAGGATTGCTGCCGTCCAGCCGAGCGGCACAGGCGGCCTGTGGGACGGGGAGCAGGGACTGGAACCGCCACGATTCCGGAGAAATGCGAGCCGGAAAAGCGGGAAGAGGCGGGGGGCAAATCACCGCCGGAGCGATGTCCGGGGTGTAGGAGCGAACCATGTCCCGCCAAGCCTCATTCAGGTCCAGTGCAATCCAGCTGCCGGAGGGGAAAACCCGTTCCAGATAGGGGCTGTCAGGGCAGGCATCGGACAAAACGGATGCCGCTACCCCCATTTGGAGGGGGTAAGGGGTCGCCCACTCGCCGCCCTTGCCATCGCAGCGGAAGCGAAGCCGGTCTGGGTCGGGAGCAGCCCGACAGGCGAGGGTGGTGCCGGCCTGTGTCAGTACCCGCACCGCCTCGGAGCGGGCAAAGTCCAGCGGATCCATCTCAGCAGGTGGGTGCGGATTCCGCCTCCCGCACTTCAATGCGGAAGAGGTTCTGGCCGGCCAGACGGTGGTCGATTTCAATGTCGTAATCAATTTCCAGCTTGCCGCCCTGCATGGTGAGAGTGGAATTCAGCTTGCGGGCCTTGATCCCCACCTCCATGCTGCCGTAGGGAGTGTTGTACAGGCTGGTGTGGCGTTTTCCCTGCTCAAACACCATCTCCGAACTGACGGCGCCGATGCGCAGCAGGGTCACACGGCGGGGCTCCACCTGAAAGAGGGTGGTGGTGCCTACCATACCGGTGAGTTCGCTTTCTTCGTAGGACAGGCGGAGCGATTCCTCCTCCTGCACCAGTTTTCCTTCCGTGACCAGCTCCATCGAGTCCTGCTCGCTGCCGTCATAGAGTTGTTTCCCCAAAATGGAGATAATCACATCTTTTTCCATGGTGTTCTCCTTGTTTCAGTAATTCTCGATTGCAATCTGCTCCACCGGCTCGGTAATTTCCCGGTTGAGGAAAATGGAGCCCAAATGGTGGAAGTTTTCCGTGCCGTCGCTGACATACCAACGGCAGGTGCCGACCTGCTCCGGGTCGGCCCGCAGATTACAGGAGGCCATCCAGCGGCCGATTTGGTCGGCGGCTTCGGCTCCGGAGTCCAACAGGCGGACCTCCGGTCCCATAAAGTTGCCGATGACCTTGGACAGCAGCGGATAATGGGTGCAGCCCAAAATCAGGGTGTCAATGCCGGCCTCCTTGAGGGGCTGCAAATAGTCGGCCACCACGGTTTCGATGACCACATCCCCGGGTTCCGTTCGGCCGTTTTCCACCAGAGGAACAAACAGCGGACAGGGGACGGAATGCAGCTCTGCGGCAGGGTTTTCTGCTCGGATCGTCTGCTCGTAGGCTCCGGTGCGGATGGTGGCCTCGGTGGCAATAATGCCGATCCGTCCGTTTCGGGTGCACTGGGCTGCTCGACGGGCGGTGGGATCTACCACGCCGAAAATCGGCAGGTCGTGCAGCTGGGACAGGGGCTGGAGCGCAATGGAAGACACCGTGCCGCAGGCAATCACAATGGCCTTCAGGTCAAAGGTGCGCAAAAAGTTCACATCCTGCGTGGCATATCGGAAAATGGTCTCCCGGGAGCGGTTGCCGTAAGGGACTCGGCCCGTGTCACCAAAATAAATAATGTTTTCGTTGGGCATCTCGTGAATCAGACGCCGTACGGCGGTCAGTCCGCCAAGACCGGAGTCAAACACTCCAATGGGTCGGTTATCCATGCTATGGTTCCCTCCATGGTCTGCAAAATACTGTTATTATAACAAATTATAATAGCACAAAAGCAAGAACAAGTAAATTATTTCCGGGAAAATGCGGGGGAATCCCGGGGAAAACCGGGCGGCACATTTGACTTTCCGGGGGAATATGATTATAATACGGTTCATCCAAAAGGGGGGAGGCAGTGTTTATGGAGCTGCATCTGACAACGAAGCAGTTTCGACGGCTGCTGGACATGGCGTATATTGGAAACTGGATCCTCAATTCCACTCGGGGCGGAGATCGCTTTCAGGACTATGATGAGGTGGAGTCGCTGCTGTTTGCCAAGGCAGAACAGGAGGGAATGAACACTCTGTCGGAACACTGGATGGGGGAAGTGGTGCCTTCCCGTGCCTTTATGGAGGGCGGCATTCACGAGGCCATTGCAGACTATGAGGATGCAGTGTTTTTTGATATTCTGGGGGAGGTTTTGGCTCGGCGTGTTCTGGTCGACGATCCCATTGATGCGTCGAACTTTCAGGAGCTGACCCGCCGGATGGAGG
>JARIAU010000020.1 GCA_029257695.1 Oscillospiraceae bacterium | reverse complement strand
AACCACAGCGATCCACAGCCAGGGCACCGCCCGCCGGCACCCGGTGGGTATCGGCACAGGCGATGATGAGGGAATTCATCTTCCGCAGCTCCTCCTTGAGGAGGCCGACTGCATTTTCCAGCTGGTCGCTGCGCAGGGAATTGGAGCAGACCAATTCTGCAAAGTCAGCACTGTGGTGGGCAGGCGTGGTCTTTTCCGGTTTCATTTCATAAAGCTCCACGGGAATCCCCCGTTGAGCCAGCTGCCATGCAGCTTCACAGCCGGCCAGGCCGGCACCGATTACTTTTACGGCTTCCATAGATCAGCTCTCTTTCTGCTCCCCGTCGGAAGTCTTTTTTGTGGTCTTTTTGGCAGTCGTCTTCTTTGCAGTCGTTTTCGCTGCCGATGCTTTCTTGGTGGTCGTCTTCTTTGCCGTGGATTTTTTTGTCGCAGACTTCTTTGCAGTTGCCTTTTTTGCGGTGGATTTCTTGGAAGAAGAGTTGGTATCAGGCGTTTTGCTCTCCTCAACGGTGACGCCCTGGTTGTCCTCTGTGGTTTTTTTCTTGGGATAGCCACGCTGGTCTTCCGGCAGGAAGTGAGAGCATTTTTCGTTGATGCAGAAGGGCTTCTTAAAGCCACGGCCAGACCGCTTGAACATGGTCATGCCGCATTCGGGACAGGTTTCTTTGACCGGGACATCCCAAGTCATGAAGTCGCAGCTGTCGCCGGATACCACTTTGTTTCGCTCGCATCCATAGTAGGTGTAGCCGTTTCGACTGGTCTTTTTCAGGATACGGCTGCCGCACTTGGGGCATTTGCCGGGCATTTCGATCACCAGAGGCTTGGTAAAGGTGCATTCCGGGTAGCCGGGGCAGGCGAGGAAGCGTCCAAAGCGGCCGGACTTGACCACCATCTGCTTTCCACATACATCACAGACCTCGTCCGACAGCTCCGGCGGGATTTTGATGCGTTCTCCATCCAGATCTTTTTCGGCCTGAGCCAATTCTGCGGAAAAGCTGTCATAGAACTGCGCCAAAACATCCTTCCAGTTCACCTTACCGGCTTCCACTTCGTCCAGACGGTGCTCCATCTGGGCGGTGAATTCCGGGTCCACCACATCGGTGAATTTGTCCTTCATTAACTGAGTGACCACCTCACCCAGCGGTGTGGGACGGAGGGCTTTTCCTTCTTTCACGACATACTCACGATCCATGATGGTAGAGATCGTAGGAGCAAAGGTAGAGGGACGGCCAATGCCCTTTTCCTCCAGTACACGGATGAGGGAGGCTTCGTTGAACCGAGCTGGCGGCTGGGTGAAATGCTGCGAACCGTTTACTTCCTTGAGCTTCAGGGGTTCTCCTTCCGTCAGGTTGGGCAGCGGAGAGTTTCGCACACCTTCCTCCTCGTCCTTGCTGGCCTCATACACAGCGGTAAAGCCGCCAAACTTCAAGGAAGTGTGAGTAGCACGGAACAAGTGCGGGCCGGCATTGATGTCGATGGACAGACTGTCATAAATGGCATTTGCCATCTGGCAGGACAGGAAACGGCTCCAAATCAGCTTGTACAGACGATACTGCTCCGGAGTCAGGCTTTTGCGAATGGATTCCGGAGTCAAATGCACATTGGAGGGACGAATGGCTTCGTGGGCATCCTGTGCATTGGCCTTTGCTTTGAAGCGTCTGGTTTCGGCGGGATAGTATTCCTTGCCGTACCGGCCCAAAATGAATTCCTTGGCGGCATCCAGAGCATCGTCGCTCAGGCGCAATGAGTCGGTACGCATGTAGGTGATCAGACCAACGGTGCCCTCACCGTCGATGTCAATGCCTTCGTACAGCTGCTGAGCGATGGACATGGTGCGTCTGGGTGCCATGTTCAGCTTGCGGCTGGCCTCCTGCTGGAGGGTGGAGGTGGTGAAGGGAGGAGCGGGCTGACGCTGCTTTTCCGTGCGTTTGACGGAAGTGACCTCAAAGTTCGAAGCCTCCAGTTCGGACTGGATGGCAGCCACTTCCTCTGCGGAAGACAGCTCGTCTTTCTTTTTTCCATTGCTGCCGTGATACCTGGCCACGAAGGAGCCGGTGCAAGGGGCAATGCGGTCCAGAGTGACATCCATGGTCCAGTATTCCTGACTTTGGAAGGCACGGATTTCCTCCTCACGCTCAACAACGATGCGAGTGGCAACACTCTGTACACGACCGGCAGACAGGCCGCGACGGACCTTGCGCCACAGCAGGGGGGAAAGCTGATAGCCCACAATGCGATCCAGAATGCGGCGTGCCTGCTGTGCGTCCACCAAATCGGAGTCGATGGACCGAGGGTGGGCGATGGATTCCGTGACCACTTTTTTTGTGATTTCGTTAAAGGTGACACGGTAAGTTTTGTCGTCCGGAATGCCAAGAAGCTCCTTCAAATGCCAAGAGATGGCTTCTCCTTCACGGTCCGGGTCCGTTGCGAGAAATACTTTGTCGCTTTTGGATGCAGCATCCTGCAATGCGGCGATGATTTCTTCTTTGCCCTTGATGGGCTGATAGTCAGGGACAAAACCAGCATCAATATCAACGCCGATCTTGCTTTTGGGCAGGTCACGGATGTGGCCCATGGATGCGGTCACTTCATACTCCTTGCCCAGATATTTTCCAATGGTTTTCGCCTTGGCGGGCGACTCAACAATCACAAGGTTGGTTTTGGACATATTGTTCCTCCACATTCAAATCGGGGTCACGGATCATAATCCGGTAAAATCAAATTAAGCGGACGGATGCCTGAAAGCGGCCTCCGGGAAGCTGCTTTACATATCCACGGATAATAAGCACCGTGAGGGTGGCGGAAACCCGCCGGACGGGCAGCTCAGTTTCGATCACAAGGCTGTCCGTTACCATGTCGCCCTGCTCTAAGGCACGCAGAACGACAATTTCATCATCAGTAAATTCGTTGGGATGTTCAGACAGCGCCAGAGCAGGCAGGGAAGACTCGTCCGAGGGCAGAGATGCCGGCGTGGAAGGAGACTTCTCCGGAGCGGGCGGCTCTATCTTCGGAGC
>JARIAU010000081.1 GCA_029257695.1 Oscillospiraceae bacterium | reverse complement strand
CGATGCCACAATCTTCGTGATGAGATAAACCGGGGTGGTATGAAACACGGAATGAAACCACGCAGGCGGTGTCCGCCCCAATCGTTCTAACCCTGCATCTGCAATGGAACAAAGTGCAGATATAAGCACAACTAATAGAACTAATTCGTCCATGATGGGCATCAATATGTTTTTGATTGCAGAAGTCAGAATGCCAACCACAGTATTCACACCGCCCTGACTATGGATCGGAACCACAAAGGCAACCAGTCCAATCAGAGACGCAATCAAGAATTTACACAATAATTTTGCAGGAATTTGCGTTTTTTTCACAGGCTTTTCCTTCAAGTGCGCTCACCTCCATCCAGAATACGCCTTGGACGATTACACCTCGTTTACCAGCTTAAATACTTTTTCTTTATGCCCTGTTAGGAAATAAACAATATTTTCGCAGGAAATTCGCTGCATATCAACGAATGACTGTTCTGAATAAAACGCAGCATGAGGTGTGATGATCACATTATCCCGATTGGTCAAAATATGGTGCTTCAAATCCGGAGTTTCATCGAACAGCACATCCAAACCGGCCGCCCGAACCAAGCCTCGGTCCAGAGCATCGGCCAGATCGGACTCGTTTACACTCATACCACGGCCTAGATTCAGGAAAATCGGTTTCCGTTCCATTTTTCCAAATTCAACCGATGTAAAATAGGACTGGTTGGACTTGCCCAGATTCATATGATTGGAAATTACATCGGCTCGCTGGAAAATCTCATCCTTGTCCACCAGCTCCACTTCCAGTGCCCGAGCCACTTCCAAATCCACATATGGATCATGGGCAATCACCTTCATACCAAGGCCTTGTGCCAGCTTTGCTACTCGCTTGCCAATTTTTCCAAAACCGAAAATGCCAAGCACCTGATCGCCGATGCGCCGAGGAATCTGAGGGGTATCATACTTCCACTGATAGTTTTGTTCCATGTCGTAGGTATACGCCTTTAGATTTTTATTCAAGGCCAGCATCAACGCAATGGCGTGTTCCGCTACATCCAAAGTACAGTATTCTCCTACCGGGCAGACACCGACACTGTGTCGAGTGGCTTCCTCTAAATCCACATTGTCATATCCGGTTGCATTCATGGATACGATCCGCAATTCCTTCGCCGCATCCAACGCCTCCTTATCAATGCGTGTGAATGCAGTCAGAAGTGCAGATGTATCTTTCAACTGCTCCAGAAACTCCTCTCGTTTTTCATCCGTGTATTCATAGACGACGATCTCGGCCTCTGGAAGACCGGCCTTCAACACCTCGGTTTCATATTCGTGGCTGGGCATCATGGAGTCTTTATAATCACTGATTAAAATTTTCATGCGGATTCCGTCCTTTAGTTCAAACTTCTACACCGCCTGGGGCCGTCTTTTCCTGGACGGCCCCGACAACTTGCGGCATTTTAACTTCTTCAGACCTTTCTCTTGACTGGGAATGTGGAACAATGGGGACCGCCGCCAGCCTTCAGCAACTGGCGCAAATCCACCTCGATAATATCCAGTCCAAGCGCACGCATCTTATCGTTGACGCTTTTATTATTCTTGATGGCTAACACCTTGCCGTCACCCAATGCCTGAACATTGCAGCCATGCTTGTACATCAGCTCGCTCTCCACAGGGATAATCTAAAACCCACGGCGCTTGAGCATCTGAATAAACTCGTACGGAAGCTCATTCAGGCAGGCAATGCAGGTTTTCTCCGCTACAATATTGAACACCATATCAAGATGCAGATTGTACGGAGGGCAAGGAACTCCCACCACTGTATAACCAAATTTGGCCAGCTGCTCTCGCAGATTATCCACGCCGGCACGGTCGGTACGATCCACCATACCGAAGGCAATGGTGTGCTCGTCGATCATGAAAATGTCACCCCCCTCGAAGCACCCCGCATTACAGCGCGCAATGACTGGTACGCCCAACTCCTTCAGCTTCGCTTCATAAGCAGGTGTTTCAACCCGACGAACCGGATGCCGAAACTTACCGATGATCGCACCCTCTTTGACACATCCACCAAAGTCTCGAGCAAAGGTCTGTACCTGCATGGAGGGATCTGGTTCCATTTTAACCACTTCAACTCCATTTTCCTCGTATGCAGCGATCATTTCATTCCATTCTTTGACCATCTGATCATTCTGCTCCGTCTCCCCTTTTTCCATCCATGCCTTAGTGATCTCGTTAATTCCGTTAAAAACATAGTACTTAGGCGAACACACGATCACCTTTTCCAGCACATTCGTGCCGTTAGGTACAAAGATTTCAGACATAACAAATACCTCCTCGAATGGTAACCACAGACCTTCTGTCTGGGGCATAGTTCACTTGACTTAATCAAATGATGACACAAATCACCAGTGTTAAAATGCAGAGAACGAACATTTCCAGCATAAAGCGAATACTGGATTTGACCCACTGACCATAGCCGATGTGTGCGGCCTGTGTGCAGGTCATGACCACGATAGAAGTGGGCATAATCATTTTTGCCATACCCAGTGCCATGTTATAGATGATAATCATAATAGATTGATCCACTCCAGCGAACAGGGACAGCGGTGCCATAATCGACATGGTTGCCGCAGCCAAACCTGTAGAACTCGGAATGAAGGCGGCCATAATAAAGTAGAAGATCAAGCAAATAATTACAAATGCAACAGGATGCAGTGTGCTCAATGTTGTCTCACCCATATGCAGGATCGTTGAGGTAATCATACCACCATTCATGATGACTTGAATACCCCTTGCCAGCGGAACAATGAATGCCGTGGATACCAGTCCTGCCGCGCCACGAATCAAGATGTTAATGGTTTTTTCAATCGGGTATTTCATTACAAATCCGGAAACGATGGTGGCAACAATTAGCAGACCGTTGATTTCGTTAAAATACCAAGAACCCAGCGGAATCAGACTTTTACCCACAATAGCTCCAAGTACAGGGGCATTGATAATCCAATCATTCAGATCATTAAAGAAGGTCCAGTTTTCATTCAGCGAAGTCCAAGGCACTAAGGACAAAATCATAATGACAAAGGTTGCAATGAAGATGCCCAACACAATACGCTGCTGCTTGCTCATGGTATTGTCCTCGCCTTCTGCCACCGGGAATAGCTTGCGATCCTCTTCCATACGGGCATACTGACAGGATTTTGTGGGATCCTTTTTGACCTTATCCGCATAACGACAGATAAAGAAGGAAATAAAAGACATAAAGACGACAAAAATGATGGCACGCGTCAGCATACCTTCGCCAGGGCTGATACCCGCAATGCCAGAGGCAATGCCCGTAGAAAACGGGTTGACAATGGATGCCAGACATCCGCCCTGGGATCCAAACACGACAATCATTACAGCTACCACGGTATCCAGACCCAAAGCCAGAACAATGGGAAGGAACATCATGAGGTACACAAAACCTTCCTCATAGCATCCCTGAATGGTGCCAAACGCACCCATGATAAACACTAAAATAGTGATTAACGCATGATAGTTTTTCTGGTTTTTGACAGCAATCTGTTTTAGGAACAGCTTGATACAGCCCACCTCATCCATCATTTCAAGCAGCGCACCGAAGCACATCACATTTAATGAAATAGAAATAGCACCTGAGATGGATTCGTTGCCTACCATGCCGATGATGGGTGCCATAATGATATCCCAAATACCTTGGGGGTTAGACGCAACCTGTGTGTAAGTACCGCCGATGGAATGTCCAGCCTCATCCAATTCATAAGTACCGCCGGGAACGAACCAAGTCAGTATTGCCACAAAGACCATAATCATAAAGATGATGACATAGGCGTTAGGTGACTTAAACTGCTTTTTCTTCTGTATCCCCTGCGGAGCTTCTTTCTTTTTACTTAACACGGAAAGAACCTCCCCTTCTTATATTTTATGTTGTTCCACACATCTTGTAATATCTGATAGATTGTGTTGCAACTGACTTAAAGTGCGTATGCCGCCAAAATGCCCTTGATGGAGTGCATTCGATTTTCACCCTCGTCCCAAACCACAGACTGTGGACTTTCCAGGACCTCGTCGGTTACATCAATTCCACGATATGCAGGCAGGCAGTGCATAAAGATGGCATCCCGCTTTGCCTTCTTCATAGCATCCATAGTCACCATGTAGGGATGGAAGGCTTCCTTTAGACGGGCAACTTCCTCTGGGGCTTGTCCCATGCTGTAATGGGACATACCGTAGACAATGTCTGCATCTTTCAATGCCTCGTCAAAATCGCTGGTGAATACGATCTTTGCGCCGGTCTGCTCAGCACGCTTCATAGCTTCATCATAGATGTCCTGATTAGGTTTCATGTCATCTGGGCAAGCAATGTACATATCCATTCCCAGCGTCGCACACATAATCATATTCGTGTAGCAAACATTATACAAGTTGCCCGCATAGCACATTTTCAGGCCACGATAGCCACCCTTCTTCTCCTTGATGGTCATCATATCTGCGATACCCTGCGTCGGATGGGCAATGGTAGTCAGGCCGTTGATGACAGGGTGATCCATCCACTCGGCATACTCTTCGACAATCTCATGGCCAAAGGTACGGATGAACAGACCGTCATAATAACGATCGAACATACGGGCGGTGTCTTTCAGCGGCTCTCCTCGACCGCTCTGCAGCTCGTCTGGCCGCAGATAGATGGACGTGATTCCCAAATCTGCGGCAGCACGCTGAAATGCATTGCGGGTGCGGGTAGAATTCTTCTCAAACAGTGCAGCCCAGACCTGCCCCTTTAGATATTCATGAGGTTCATGGGACACCCACTTTTTCTTGAGATCCAGAGAGAGATCGGTCAAGAACTCGATTTCCTCACGATCCAGATCCTTGAATGCTAAAAAATCTTTGCCTCTAAATCTGTTTTTCATTATTCTTCCCTCCATAAATATATGTTCCGGTTTCTTTTTTTGCCGCCCCGGGTGTATCGATTGGAACGGCTTGGTGTAGCATCATTATAGTACGACTGTGATTTTACTATCAATTGTACTTTTGTCCGTTCTCAAGCAATTTCTTTCGTGCTTTTGTACTCCCCTTTTTCTTGCATTCCCGTCGAAGCACATGGTATGATAAATGAAAGATAGGAGGAATGGATATGATTACCGTGAAAGAAGCACTGACTATCGAGCCTCTTCAACAATTGGAAGCAGTCACCGGACCCGTTGGTATGGACCGCTGTGTGAACGGCGTTACAATCATGGACATTCCGGATATTGTCAACTGGTTGTCAGATGGCGAATTGGTCATTGCCGGCATTCTATTTGAAGAGTACTTTTCCTTTGCGATGGTGGACTCCATGTTGGAAAAGCATGTGGCTGCTGTTGTCACCAAAAAAAAATTCATCCGCAAGCTTTCTCCGGAATTGATTTCTTACTGCAAAGAAAAAGAACTTCCGATTTTCCTTGCTCCACCAGCCTACAGCTGGGCAGAAATCATGAACCCAGTCATCAGTTACATTGCCCAAAAACCCTATCTGATTCTGCATAAAACACAGCAATTCCACACCGCTATGATGCAGGCGATGATCGACGGAGCTTCTCTCTCCGAAATCTGCAATCGAATGCAGGACCTCAGTGGCTACAGTTTTGCTGTAATCGACAATGAGTTCAACCCATTGGCCTGTTCCTCTGATTTTGACTGGCACAAACTAACACACAATGTATCGACAGATATGCTCTCCTTTACACAGGTTGATGTTCCGTCCGACGGAGCTTCCCGCATTGGAATCTATACATACTCCACACCCTTTCTCCGTTCTTTGAAGAAAAAGGCTTTGCTCTTCCCAATTATGATCAATCACGAAAGCTTTGGCTACATTTCATGGATTACAGATCCAGATGTTCCCCAGGATGATCCATTAGATCTGCTTCGCATTCAACAGTTTGGCCTATTTGTGG
>JARIAU010000055.1 GCA_029257695.1 Oscillospiraceae bacterium | reverse complement strand
TTGAAGTGGATCAGAGCCTCCTTCACTAAAAAAGCGGCGTGAGGAGAGGGAAAACCATGCGAAGAAGATCGTATTTCTTGCCTGTGATGGGCGGTGTACTGGTCCTGATTACACTGTGGTCGGCCTGCGTGGGCAGTTATCCCCTCTCCTTGTCCCAGCTTTGGGCGATTTTGACCGGGGAGCTGCGAGGGAGCATGGAAGAAAAGGTGTTTCTGTCACTGCGGCTTCCCCGGGTTGCCATGGGGGTGTTGGCCGGCGGGGCGCTGGGTCTGGCCGGTGGCATTTACCAGACGATCTTCCGCAACAGCTTGGCCTCTCCGGACCTGACCGGTGTGGCCTCCGGAGCTTCCTTTGGTGCGGCGGCGGCCATCGTGCTGGGGGCAGGTACCGGATGGCATATTATGTTCGGCTCCTTTGTGGCGGGGGTGCTGTCGCTGTTGGTGGTTCTGGTGCTGGTGTCGCTTTCCGGCATGGAGAAGATGGGCAGCTACATCCTGTCCGGCATTCTGGTGTCATCGCTGGCGGATGCGGGGCTGATGCTGCTGAAGTTTATGGCGGACCCGGAACGGGAGTTAGCGGCCATTGAATTTTGGACGATGGGCAGTCTTGGCACCGTTACGGCGGAAAAGCTGATGCCGCAGGTCCTGTTTGTGGCCGTGCCCATGGTGGTGCTGTTGTGTTGTTCCCGGCAGGCGGTGATGCTGTCACTGGGCAGCGAACATGCCCGGGGACTGGGACTGGCTCCTGGTGTATGGCGAGCGGTGTTTTTGGGATTGAGTACCCTGATGATAGCCGGTGTGGTTTCCATTACGGGTGTCATTGCCTTTGTGGGCTTGATTGCGCCCCACATCGCCTTTTTGCTGTACCGCCGAAGGAATACCGGCTACTTCGTTCTTTGTACGCTGATGGGTAGTGTACTGCTGTTGGTGGCAGATATTCTGGCTCGCAGCCTGTATCGGGGAGCAGAATTGCCCTTGAGTATTCTGACGGTGCTGTTGTCGGTGCCGGTGCTGGCGGGACTGATCTGCCGGCGGAAAGGAGGCCCCCATGGAGCCCTTGTTTGAGGTGCGGAACCTGACGGCAGGTTATCAGCAACCGGTGGTGTCGGAGGTGTCGTTTTCGCTGAATGCGGGGGAGCTGGTGGGCATTCTTGGCCGGAATGGGCAGGGGAAATCCACTTTGCTGCGCGGCATCACCGGAGAGGCCAAGCGGTTTTCCGGGGATGTGTGGATTCAAGGTAGAAATTGCACCCATCTCCGTGCAAAACAGCGGGCGGCGCTGCTTTCCGTATTGCCTCAAAAAACCGAACTTCCGGCGGGTGTGTCCACGGAAGAGATATTGGAAATGGGATGCAACCCGTATCGGCGGCTGTTTTCGGCCCTGACCGGAGCAGAACGGAGAAGAGTTCATACCGAGGCGGATCGAATGGGGCTGCTGGACCTGCTGGACCAGGATTGCTCCAAGTTGAGCGTGGGGCAGCAGCAGATGGTGCTGCTGTGCCGAATGTTGGTGCAGAACACACCGGTGATGCTGTTGGATGAACCCAACGCGGCCTTGGATTACGCCAATGCACAGAGGCTGTTCTCTACACTCCGGCGACTGGTGCAGGAAACGCAGAAGGCGGGAGTGTTGGTGCTCCATGATCCGGAGACAGCGCTGCGTTGGTGCGATCGGTTGTTGATTTTGCGTGATGGCAGATTGGATCGGGATTTGCACCTGTCCTCGTGCGGAGCGGAGGAAATCGAGCAGACGCTGCGCCGACTCTATCCGGATATTTGTGTGCGGGAGAACCCCTATTACGCCGGATATTTCTGCTATTTGCAAGCGGCACAAGAAAAAAGCATCGGATAACAAGACCGGCATCCCGAGTGGGGGATGCTGGTCTTTCCCGTTTCATTCCATGAAAAAACGCCGCACCTATACGGTGCGGCGTTTTGGTGGACCTGATCGGATTCGAACCGACGACCCCCACAATGCGAATGTGATGCGCTCCCAACTGCGCTACAGGCCCAAATGTATCTCTAGTTCTAATATTATAGCAGGATTTTTCTGTTTGTAAAGTGTGTTCAGAAAATTTTCGTTCGGCCCTTGCACAAACCGTAAATTTATAGTACAATACACAGACAGAATGAAAGAGTTCGTTGTGCCGTCTGTTTTCGGCCGGAGGCGTTATAAAGGGCCGGTCCCGCGCAAGGTCAACCTGTGAACCATGTCAGGCGGGGAACCGAGCAGCATTAAGCAGTGCTTGGCTTGTGCCGCGGTCAACCGGTCCCAGTTTCCGGTCGAAAACAGAAGGTGCAACGCTTTTTCTTTTGTATCCGTTTCTGGTCCTGACTGACCCGGCGGGAGCGGGGAACCGTTCCCGCCGTTTTTTGATGAGGAAAGGGGAATGTCCCGTTGTATCAGGCACTGTATCGAAAGTGGCGGCCGAAAACCTTTGATGAGGTGGTGGGTCAGCCTCATATTACCGAAACCTTAAAGACGCAGGTTGCATCCGGCCGGCTGTCACACGCATACCTGTTCACAGGGACCCGTGGCACAGGTAAAACCACCTGCGCCAAGATTCTGGCCCGTGCAGTCAACTGTGAACATCCGGTCAACGGAAATCCCTGCAACGAATGTCCCACCTGCCGTGGGCTGTTGGATGGATCGCTGCTGGATGTGCTGGAATTGGATGCAGCGTCCAACAATGGTGTGGACCATGTGCGCGCCCTGCGGGATGAAGCGATTTATGCCCCCACGGCAGCGAAAAAGCGGGTGTACATCATTGACGAGGTCCATATGCTGACCTCACAGGCTTTTAATGCATTGCTGAAAATCTTGGAAGAGCCGCCGGAGCACCTGATGTTCATTTTGGCTACCACGGAGCTGCACAAGGTGCTGCCCACCATTCTCTCCCGATGCCAGCGCTTTTCCTTCAAACGCATCCTTCCGGAGAATATCATTGGGCGGCTGAGCTATGTGGCGCAGCAGGAAGGAATTGACCTTACGGAGGATGCGGCGGCACTGCTGGCCCGATTGGCGGACGGCGGTATGCGAGATGCGCTGTCGTTGTTGGATCAGTGTGCCGTTGGCGGAGGTACGGTGGATCGGGAAACCGTGCTGGATGCGTTGGGGCTGGCCGGAAACCTGAAAACGGCCCACATTATGAACGCTATCCGGAAGGGGGATGCCGCCACAGCCATTGCCCGGTTCGGGGAACTGTATTCAGCCGGCAAAGATGTGGCTGCTCTCCTGAATGAACTGATTGCATTGAGCCGGGATCTGCTCATCCGTGCTACGGCACCGGACGGCGGTCGGGGACTGCTGGCGGGCGGTTATGATGAGGCCACGCTGAAGACATTGTCCAAGCAGATGCCTCCGGAACGGCTGATTGCGATGCTGGAGCTGCTGCAGCAGGCAGCGGACGATTGCAAACGCAGCGGCAGCAGCCGAGTGGTGGCGGAATTGTGTCTGATCCGGTTGTGCGATCCCTCTTTGGATGGCTCCAATGCCGGATTGGCGGCTCGGATCGCCCGGCTGGAAGCGATGATGACCAATGGTATCCCAGTGCAGCAGGCATCGCCCGCCGCCGGGGGTGGGGATGGCGAGGAGTATCCCCCAATCGAAGCGTATGAGGAAGAGATTCCGTTGGATTTGGAAGCACCGCCCTTTGATGTGGAGCCGCCGAAGGCGGCGGCATCGCCTGCGGTCTCCTCCCCGGCGGAGGAGCCTTTGGTGCAGATTGCGCCGGAGGCTGCTGCGGCAGAGCCTGCGGAAGCCGCTGTGGTGAATCCGGCACAGGGTGTGACTTGGAAGGATCTGTTGGCGGCCATGCAGGAATCGGTCAGCAAGATTTGCTGGGTGTTCCTGAAGGGCGCGCAAGGGGTGCTGGAAGGAGATCAGCTCACCATCTGCTTTGCCGATCAGTTTGCCTATGACGAGGTGAACAAGCAGGAACATTTGGCGGCGATCACGAAGGCGGTCCATGCCCGCTTGGGGCGGCCGGTTCGGGTAGAATTGCGGCGAGGGGAGCCGGAATCAGCACAAAAAGCTGCACCGGCTGCGGAAACGGCAAAGGGTAACATGGATATGTTGAAGCAATTTATGCAGAAGCATCAACAATAAAGGAGAATCGAACAATGGCGAAAGGTTTTAACAGCCGCAACATGCGTGGCATGGGCGGCATGGGTGGCGGCGTAAACATGAATATGGTCCGCCAGGCACAGAAAATGCAGGCAGATATGGCTCGGATGCAGTCGGAGCTGGAAGAGAAGCAGTACACCGCAAAGTCTGGCGGCGGTGCCGTCACTGCTGTGGTGGACGGCAAGCACAATTTGGTCAGCTTGAACATTGCCAAAGAGGCAGTGGATCCGGAGGATGTGGAGATGCTGCAGGACATGATCCTGACGGCAGTCAACGAGGCCATGCGTCAGGCGGGCGAAGATGCTGCCACGACCATGAGCCGTGTCACCGGCGGCCTGGATTTGAGTAAGTTTGGACTGTAAGAACGAAGAAAAGCACCGATGCGGGAGCATCGGTGCTTTTTTGGTCCAAGATTCAGTGCGTGGAAAGACGCTGCTTCAGTCCGATGCGATCCATGGCAAAGGCGAACAGCAGAAACAGAATGCCACTGGCTACGGATTGTACCAGTGTGCCCAAGAACTGCGGCAGAAAGGCGGCAGCACCGCCGGCGTAAAAAACATTCACTAGGCCGTACAGCAGGGGGGACAGCAGGCCGGAAATCACCACGGCAATCCCATTTCTGGCACAGAGGATATGGGGGTTTTTGCTGGTAAAGGGCAGGCAAAGCAGGGCCTTAATGAGCAGCGTGGGCAGGGCCCAGATGGGGGCGGTGAGCAAATCGGCCAGTCCGCCGCCGATGGCACCGGTAAGCATGGCCCACGGTGTGGGCAGCAGGCAGGCGGCTAAATAGATAAGGGAATCACCCACATGAACATATCCGCCCACCGGAAGGGGGATGTGGAGCAGATAGGCAGTGGTGATGGTGATTGCCGCAGCAAACAAGGCAGCCGTGGTCAGACGGCGAAGCTGATTGTGGTTGGTCATGGTGTGGACCCTCCTTCATTTTCTCACAAAGTGTTCTTATCATAGCAGAAACTGGCCTTTTCAAAAGGCCCAGATTATATTTTATTTCTAAGGTCAGATTCTTCCGGGTCTAATGATAAGGCGAAAACGCTGCTTTGACCTTGGTCAAAGCAGCGTTGGACGATAGTGTGCGATTCTTAGTTTGACAGGAGAACAAATTCCATGGAATCGGTGAGCGTCAGGCGGGCGGGGCCCTCGACTGGTGCTTCGGTCAGCTCGAAGGTGGCCAGTGGTGTGTGCGCATCGTCATAAGCAGAAAGGGTACAGGGAGCGGTCGTTTCAAAGGAATAGTCTCCATGCAGCATGGAGTGGTCGGCATTCATGGTGGTTTCGGAGTTGTGTGCACCGTCAGCCACCAATTCGTAGACACCGGGAGCCTCTACGGTGACCGCAAGGTTGGTCGTGGTGGGTTCACCTTGGGAACTGCAGCTGGTCAAAGCGGCAAACAGAAGCAGGGAGAGCGAGAGAGAAAACAGCTGCTTGATGCGTGTGCTCATAGTAGTTCCTCCTTTTGATCGTCCGGATCATCCACCCATTCCAACAGGTCGCCGGGCTGACAGTCCAAGGCCTTGCAAATGGCGTTCAGTGTGGAGAAGCGGACGGCTTTGGCTTTGTTATTTTTGAGAATGGAGAGATTGGCTAAGGTAATGCCGACCTGATCAGCCAGCTCACCCAGACCAATCTTGCGTTTGGCCATCATCACATCCAGATTGACAATAATCATCGGGCATCACCTCAAATCGTCAGGTCCTGCTCCGCCTTCATTTCGGCACCCTTTTGGACCAAATGAGAGAAGACAGCGGACACGACAGAAATGGCAACACCAATGCACAAAACCAGGATGGTGAGCAGCAGGGGGAAGGTACGATGGAACAGGAGCAATAGCACAGAGGCACAGAAATACAAAAGGGTATCCGTCATGGAAAGAATGCAAATGGATTTCAAATTTCGTGCATTTTCCATGGAAAAGCTATTGTTTCGTCCGATCTGGGTGGAAATCTGCCAGACCAGAACCAAAACGATCACAACCGGGATGCTGGTGATCCAGAGAAAGACCAGAGCAGACCAGATCAGACCGGTTTCGGAGGGAAAACGGGCCAGCAGGTCGAAGCCGCAGGTGGGCAGAATGACACCGGCTACCACGGCGAGAATCAAGCCGCAAAGGGCCACAATGGCCTTAAGGGCGATGGAAAGTTCTTTTTGCTTCATTTGCTTCACTCCTTTGAATGGCTTTATTATACCATGTGGAAGGTATAAGTCAATAAAAAATTATTGATAAACAATAATTATAAGTGGAAAATGCAGAGGGAAACCAAGCACAGGGAAGCGGAAGGCGGGGGCTAAAAATCTTGACTTGCACCGATGGATGTGCTACAATTTCTTTGATAATGAGGCGGATTGTGTATGTCCTTTCTGCCAAATAGAATCATTTGAAAGATGGGAGAATTTCATTATGGAAAGAATCAAGACTCTTGAGACTCGTAGCCTGTGCGATAGCGCCAAGAACGGTGGCTGTGGTGAGTGCCAGACTTCCTGCCAGTCTGCCTGCAAGACCAGCTGCGGTGTTGCCAACCAGAAGTGCGAGAACGCTGAGCAGTAATTGCCATTCAACCACAGAGGTGCCGCCTGAATTGGCGGCACCTTTTTTGTGAGAAAACGGAGGATTCCCTATATGGTACATCAGTATCAACTCAACGGCTACAATATCGTGCTGGACAGCTGTTCCGGTTCCATCCACGCCGTGGATGAGGTGGCCTATGACATTATTGCCATGTTCAAGTCCAACACGGCGGACGAGATCGTGGCAGCTATGCTGGAGAAATATCAGGATCGGGAGGATGTGACCGAGGCCGATGTGCGTGAGTGCCTGTCCGATGTGGCGGCACTGGAGCAGGCGGGCAAGCTGTTCACCCCCGACACCTTTGCAGAAATGGCCGGCACCTTTAAGGAGCGCTCCGGCGATGTGGTGAAGGCACTGTGCCTGCATGTGGCCCACACCTGCAACCTGAACTGCTCCTATTGCTTCGCCAGCCAGGGCAAATACCATGGCGAGCGTGCCATCATGAGCTTTGAGGTGGGCAAGCAGGCGCTGGATTTCCTGATGGAGCACTCCGGCAGCCGCAGAAACCTTGAGGTGGATTTCTTCGGCGGCGAGCCTCTGATGAACTGGGATGTGGTCAAGCAGCTGGTGGAGTATGCCCGCAGCGTGGAGAAGGAGCGGGGCAAGAACTTCCGCTTTACCCTGACCACCAATGGTATGCTGATTGATGACGATGTGATCGAGTTTGCCAACCGGGAGATGAGCAATGTGGTGCTCTCTCTGGACGGCCGCAAAGAAATTCACGACCGCACCCGTGTGGACTATGCCGGCAATGGCAGTTATGAGCGTATCGTGCCCAAGTTCCAGAAGCTGGTGGAGGCCCGTGGAAACAAGGAATACTATATGCGCGGCACCTTTACCCATGCCAACCCGGACTTCACCAAAGATGTGTTCCATATGGCAGATCTGGGCTTTACCGAGTTGAGTATGGAACCGGTGGTGTGCGATCCGTCCGACCCCTCTGCCCTGACAGAGGAGGATCTGGTGATCGTCAAGGAGCAGTATGAGATCCTGGCTAAGGATATGCTGCGCCGCAAGAAGGAGGGTAAGCCCATTACCTTCTATCACTATATGCTGGATCTGACCGGCGGCCCCTGTGTCTACAAGCGCATTTCCGGCTGCGGCAGCGGAACGGAGTATATGGCCGTCACCCCTTGGGGTGATTTGTATCCTTGCCACCAGTTTGTGGGCGAGGAGAAGTACAAGCTGGGCGATGTGTGGAACGGTGTGGATAACAACGCTCTGCGGGAGGAGTTCCGCAGCTGCAACGCCTATGCCCGTCCGGAGTGCGAGGACTGCTGGGCAAAAATGTACTGCTCCGGCGGCTGTGCGGCCAACGCCTTCCATGCCACCGGCACCATTCGTGGTGTGTACAAGCCCGGCTGCGAGTTGTTCCGCAAGCGGATTGAGTGTGCTATCATGATGAAGGTGGCAGAACTGGAGATGGAAGGAAAGTAAGCTGCATCCCAAAGGCAAGCTTCCGCTCCGGAATTACAGCCAAACGGAACGAGAAGGAACGCCGCCCGGAGCATTTGCCGGGCGGCGTTTTTTGTATGATTTCGGAAGAGAAAAACACCCACGATGCTGCAAAAAAGCAGTATCGTGGGTGTTTCGTTGCGTGTTGCCCATGAACTGTGGACTAGGAACGATTACTGCGCCTTCTCCACCTGGGTGGCCATCAGAACTTCGTCGCTGTAAGAATCGTACTTGGTGATGTCACCGGTGTAGGTCACAGTGACCTTGTCGCCGACTTCCGCATCACAGGTGACGCCCTCTTCCAGATTGAAGATGTAAGGATCTTCGCCCTCTTCTGCGGCAACCACGATCATGAAATCCTTCTTTTCCTCCAGCGTGCCGGTATAGGTGCTGGTCTTAGGATCTGCGGCGGAGTGATTGCCGTCCTTGTTGGAACCGCAAGCGGTAAAGGCAAAGATGGTAGTCAGAGCGAGCAGCATAGCAATCAACTTTTTCATACTAAAAAACCTCCCATCAGTTGAAGCGGACTTGATGATACCCCTGTCGATGCGCAAAGTCAAGGGAGATCCTGTCGAAGGTTTTTTTAAGATTTTAATCTATGGGGTGAGCGTGTCTTTTTGTGCCGAAACAGCGAAAAGGACGGAAGAAAACAGATGCGAAACGGCAAAAAGTCACGGCATCAAGAAGATGCCGTGACTCATAGGATGAGGGGAAAGACTCAATCGATTTCCTGCCGGCCTTCCAAGGCTCGCATCAGAGTGGCATTGTCAGCATACTCCAAGTGACTGCCCACCGGAATGCCATAGGCCAGGCGGGTAATCTTTAGATCGAAGGGCTTAAGCAGACGGGACAGGTACATGGCAGTGGCCTCGCCCTCGGTGTCGGGATTGGTGGCCATGATGACCTCTTCCACACCGCCTTGGCGGACCCGGTCCAGCAGAGAGTGGATTTTCAGGTCGTCAGGGCCCACACGGTTCATGGGGGAAATCACACCGTGAAGTACATGATACAGGCCATTGTATTCGCCGCCACGCTCCATGGCGATGACATCTTTGGGCTCTGCCACCACACAGATGATGGTGCGATCCCGTTTGAAGCTGGCGCAAAGAGCACAGGGTCCATCGCCTTCGGTAAGGTTCTGGCAGACGGGACAAGTATGCACCTTATCCTTGGCGTCCAAAATAGACTGGGCAAACACAGCTGCTTCCTCCCGGGAGAGGGACAGCACATGAAAGGCCAGACGCTGGGCACTTTTTGCACCAATGCCGGGGAGTTTTTTGAACTGCTCCGTCAGCTGCTCCATAGCAGGGGGTAAATATTGCATAGAATTCGCTCCGATCAAAGGCGCAGGCGAGCGATGGCGTCTGCGGGATCGGGATCGCCGAACACAGCACTGCCAGCCACCAGCACATTGGCACCGGCCTCGACCACCAGAGGTGCAGTGGTGTCATTGATGCCGCCGTCCACTTCCAAAGCACAGTTGGGATTATAACGGTCGATGATGGAACGCACTTCACGGATGGTTTCCAGTTGAGCTTCCATAAAGGATTGTCCGCCAAAGCCGGGCTCCACGGTCATGACCAGAACCATGTCCAGCTCCTCGATGTAGGGGAGGATGGCCTTGGCAGATGTGATGGGACGCAGGGCAACGGCCTTCTTTACGCCGTTGCGTTCCATGGCGTCCAGTGCCTTGCGGATGCCACGGGGGCCGTCTGCTTCCAAATGGACGGAAATCAGATCCGCACCGGCTTTTGCAAAATCGTCAATGTAGCGTTCGGGCTTGTCGATCATCAGATGGACATCCAGTGTGGCATCGGTGTAGCTGCGGACGGCCTTCAGGACAGGCAAACCAAAGGAGATATTGGGCACAAAGCAACCATCCATCACATCAAAGTGAACGAGGTCGGCGGAAGCGATGTGGTCGAGGCTTTGGCCCAGCTGCGTGAAGTCGGCGGACAAAATGGAGGGAGCAATCCGAATCATGATAAAACCTTACTTTCTTGTCAAAATTTAGAAAAATTTAATGGGTGACCCAGGGAAAATCTGCTACAATGAAAGGCAGAGTTTGTCGAACGAAGGGGCCAGTCACACCCGCCGATGGTGGGCATAGGATGACTTGCGGGGCTTGCGGCGCTGCGCCGTGATCAGCCGTCCGTCGGCCGCTCGTTTCCTGTTTCCCAAACCCGACACAGAGCTATGATGGGCGTCTGCCGCTTTTGATACCTGCCTCCTGCCTTGCTGGGTGGGAGGCAGTGCAGAAAAACGATCAGCACGCATGGCTCGAAGACAGACGGACAAGCCGGAACTGCCGGAGGACCTCTGCGGGCTGATGGGTCGGAAAGGCATAAACACCCGCACAGAGCAAGTCTGTGTGAGGGATAATATCACTTAATTTTATCGAAAAGACGGCAAAATGTCAATGAAAACCGAGGAAAAGAGAAGGAGGAGAGCACGGCCCGTTGCCTTGACACTGATAGAGGAATCGAGTAGAATGATTAGAACAAGAAAATTGTTTTATGGAAGGGAAAAACCATGAAAAATATGAAAAAACAGCATAGTGTAGTGCCGGTTTATCTGGTGGCGTTGCTTTGGGCCGTGGGCGGATTCGGGTTCCGGATTCATACCGTGTTGCAGATCCTGTTGTTTGTTGCCCTGTCTGTGGGCATCCTGCTGGTGGGGGCATTGGTGAGCAAGCTCCGCAGCCGTAGTGCGACGGAAGAGGAGTATTATGAGGAGGATGTCGACGAAGCAGACGATGCGTATGAAGAGGATGAGTCTGCGGAGGACCCGGAGGAGGACTTGTATCGTCCGGAGGACCCGGAGGTGGCTGCGCTGCGGCAGGAACGGGATCGTGCGGTTTTGGAAATGCGTCGGCTCAACCACCACATTGGTGACGCAATGATTTCCCGTCAGATCAACCGGGTCGAATTCGTCACGGATAAGATGTTTGAGTGCGTGACTCGGGAACCGGGGAAGAAGACGGAAGTGCGTCGATTCCTCAACTATTATCTGCCCACCACCATCAAGCTGCTGGGCACATATGACCGACTGGGTGACAACCGTCCTACCACGAATGTGGATGGTGCAAAAAAGAAAATCGGTGATCTGATGACCACCATCGTCCGTGCCTTTGATCATCAGCTGGATGCCCTGTATCGGGGCGAAACGCTGGACATCAATGCCGAGATTCAGGTGCTTTATCAGGTGTTGAACAAGGACGGGCGTTCCGGTGGAACGCGGAAATAACAGAGCACGGAGGTAAATGAGTATGAGTGAAGAGCGAATCCCCAATCTGACCTTGAATCCGGAAGGAGCAGCCACTGCGGCTGCGGCTGCCGCTCAGGCCCCTGCTGCTGCTTCGCAGGCCCCTGCCGCCTCTGCGTTGACGCTGAATCCCGATGCTCCGGCAGCGGAAGAAGCAGCCAAGCCGGAAGTGGAGCCGGTGGTCATTGACGAAAGTATGCTG
Organism: Oscillospiraceae bacterium; assembly: GCA_029257695.1. Classification (GTDB taxonomy): domain Bacteria; phylum Bacillota; class Clostridia; order Oscillospirales; family Oscillospiraceae; genus UMGS1766. Next base: position 25,523 of record JARIAU010000055.1, on the reverse strand, counting down.
ACGCCAGAGGAGCGCGTAGCGGTGGATTCCTTTGCTAAGCAGATTGATATCACTGACTCCACACAGGTGATGCAGTACGGCTCTGCCGCACAGAAGAATATCGCTCAGTTCAGTGAGTCTGCACTGGACAGTGTTCGCACGAAGGACCTGGGCAGCGTGGGTGAAGCACTGAGCAATTTGGTGCTGGAGCTGAAGCAGGTCGGAGAGCCGGAGAAAAAAGGATTTGGTCTCTTTAATCGAGGCAAACGCCGTATGGAAGCTATGCGCAGCCAGTATGCCAAAGCAGAGACCAATGTGGACCGGATCGTTGAGATGCTGGAGGGGCATCAGCTGGTGCTGATGAAAGATGTAGCCATGCTGGATCAGATGTATGATCTGAATCAGCAGTACTGCAAAGAACTGACCATGTATATCATTGCCGGCAAAAAGCACCTGGCTTCGGTGCGGGTCGGTCAGCTGGAAGAGCTGCGGAAAAAGGCAGAAGCATCCGGCAGTCAGGAGGATGCACAGGCGTACAATGATCTTGTGAACCTCTGCAACCGTTTTGAGAAGAAAATCCACGATCTGGAGCTGACCCGAATGATTTCGGTACAGATGGGCCCGCAGACCCGTCTGTTGCAAAACAACGATACGCTGATGATCGAGAAGATCCAGACCTCTCTGGTGAACACCATTCCCTTGTGGAAGAGCCAGATGGTGCTGGCGTTGGGGTTGGAGCATTCCCGTCAGGCAACGGCGGCCCAGACGGCAGTGACCAATATGACCAACGATTTGCTGCGACAGAATGCAGAATTGCTGCGTATGGGTACTGTGGAGACGGCCAAGGAGGCCGAGCGTTCTGTGGTGGACATTGAGACACTGCAGCATACCAATCAGGAATTGATCACCACCCTGGACGAAGTGCTTCGCATCCAGACCGAGGGCCGTGCCAAGCGTGTGGCAGCGGAAGCGGAACTGGGCAAGATCGAGGGTGAGTTGAAGAAAAAGCTGCTGGAACTTCGCTGAAGCGGCTTGTAATCCATGAGGTGACATAGGTTGAAAATTTTTCAGAAATATTCGGTAGCATGGGCGATTGCCATTGTGGTGGCAATCAGCTCGGTGGCATTTGGCGTTCTGACGGCAGGCTCCGGTGTTCTGCCGGTTAAGTCCGGCAAGTGGGTTTATGACGGGGCGGACATCCTGAATGACGCCACGGAAACGGCAGTGCAGGAGTATAACACCGGTTTGGACAAGGATTACAATGCCTATGTGGCGGTGGCCACGGTGGATACCCTGAAGGATGTGGATGTGAACGCTTATGCGGCCAAGTTGTTCAGCAAGTGGGGGCTGTATGGCAATGACTTCTTGCTGCTGCTGGACAAGGAAGGGAAGGAAAGCTATCTCTACCATGGCAGCAACTATCAGGATTTTGATTACTCCGCTTATCTGGATGGGTTCGTAAATCCCAATGTTACGGCAGGAAACTATGATGCGGCGGTGACGCAGCTGCTCCCTGGCATTCAGTCTTATTTGGCTCAGATTCACGGAACCGAGGGCATGGATGCCCCGGCAGAAACGCCTTCCGGTGATGCAGCTTCCAGTGGAGCATCCGATACTTCGGCTCCGGCAGCATCCTCCGGTGGAGCATCCAGTGCTCCGGCTGCTTCATCTGCCACAAATCCGGATGGTCAGAAGCAGGATCACCAGGCACCTGAAACCAAGAAGGTCAATCCATGGATTTATGTGGCTGTGATTGCAGTTCTGGTGGTCATTCTGGTGGTGGTGTTGGCTGCATTGGACCGCAGCCGTTACCGCAGCTGGTATCGCCGCTACGGCGCAATGCAGACACCGGAAGTGGACTTCCATCCCATTTTGCTGTGGCACCGTTCCGGCAGTGCTTGGGCGCACAAGTGCGCCAAGGGCATCCGTCCGGTAGCGGGCAGCGCACATCGTTCCTCCAACGGCGGCCGTCGTTGAGCGGCAAACACATATGAAATCGAGTGCAAAGAACAAAAATCTTTGCACTCTTTTTTTATTCAATGAGATAGAAAACAAGTTTGTGTGTGGAAATTAAATGGAATATAGAGTTTACATAACTTTGAATTTGTTTCGTTTTGTTGCAGAAACCAAACAAAAAGAAAGGAAGGGAAAGGTCAAGAAATTTGGGCAAAGTGGGAGGGAACGAGGTGTTTTTATTCCGATTTGGTAGAATGGGAAAATGAGTACGACCTATTTTAAGGTCAAAATATACAAAATGAATAGAGAAATATAGGTTAATTTGTTGAAAATTATGTGACAAGACAGTTATTTGTTGACAAAGTGTGAACGCAAGCCTATACTCAGATTAAACAACACGGGTGACCGTTTTATCTGGATTTTCGTTCGGTTAAGTTTGGATTGTTACTGTTTGGCAGGCAAAACCAAATTTTGCTCAGGCACTAATTTTGTCGGGCAGAATTTGGTTTTTTCTATTTTCTTGTGAATAAAATGACGATAGGGAGTAGGACATGAAGATCCTCAAAATCATCAATAACAATGTGGTCAGCTGTGTGGATGAACATGGCAGAGAGTCCGTGGCCATGGGGAAGGGCCTTGGTTTTGCGTCCCGTTCCGGCATGGAATTGGCACAGGATCAGGTGGAAAAGCTTTTTCACCTTGAGACACAGGGGGAAACGGAACGGTTGAAGGAACTGTTTTCCAGCATCTCGGAAGAGCAGATCGAACTTTGCAGCCAGATTATCGCCTATGCCGGAGAAAGCCTAAGCAAGCTGCTGAATCCCAGCATTTACCTGACCCTGACAGACCACATCAATTTCGCTATCAGTCGCATCAAGCATGGAGTTGTCTTTCAGAATGCGCTGCTGACGGAAGTGCGGACCTTCTATCCAAGAGAGTTTGCGGTGGGTAAATATGCCATCGAGCTGATTGAGCAGGCAACAGGGGTTCCCTTCCCAGAGGATGAAGCGGCCAGCATTGCGCTGCATCTGGTCAATGCGGAATCGGATGTGCCCATCAGTGAGACCGTCCGTATGACGCAGGCACTGCATGATATTTTGGAAATTCTGCGTCAGTCCAAGGAGATCACCCTCCGAGAAGACTCCACATACTTTGACGAATTCACCGTAAATCTGAAATTTTTGGTGATTCGGATTTTCAAGGGAGAGGACACCAACTCATTACTGCCGGAGTTGATGGATGCCGTCCGCAGTGCCTATCCACAGGAATATGCCTGTGCGGCACTGGTGACGGAATATCTGGAAAAACAGAGCCAGCATCCGGTGAGTGAAGAAACAAAGGTCTATTTGGCGATGGATATTCGCCGTGTGATTGAAAAGACACAGGCAATGTAAATTGCAGATGGAATCAAGCGAATGCGTGAAAGAAGGAAGCAATCATGGGATTTTTCAAGAAGCTGTTTGGCGGCTCTGAACTGGAGCTGGGTGCTCCGGTAGACGGCCGTGCGGTTCTGGTCAAGGAAGTCAGTGACCCGACCTTTGGGGAAGAGATTTTGGGCAAGGGGATTGCCATCCGGCCTACGGGCAACAAGATCGTGGCCCCTTGTGACGGAACCATCGACCTGATGTTTGATACCGGCCATGCCGTCAGCATGAACGGAGACAACGGTGCCGAGATCCTGATCCATGTGGGTCTGGATACGGTCAAATTGGAAGGTAAGCACTTCAAGGTGCATGCCAAGAGCGGCGAGCATGTGACTGCGGGTCAGCTGCTGATTGAGTTTGATCGGGAGGCCATTGCAGCCGAGGGGTATGACACCATCACTCCCATGGTGATTTGCAACACCGACAAATACGGTGAGATCAACACCTATGTGGATAAGGATGTGACCGCAGGAGAGAAGGTCCTCGGTCTCAAGGAGTAAGTTGAGGTCTGAAAGGAGCCGGAAGTTATGTTGAAGTCTGTGGGACGGCCTGCGTATTCCGGAATCGCCATCGGACGCGCCTGTGTGTATCGGAAGCAGCAGAGTGAACTTCCCGTTTCCTGCGGCACTCCGGAACAGGAACAGCAAAAGTTCGATGCGGCCAAGGAAACTGCACGGGAGCAGCTGCAGGCCCTGTTCGAGAAAACAAAAGCGGAGATCGGCGAAGAGCAGGCCATGATCATTGATGTCCAGATGATGATGCTGGATGATTTGGATTATTTGGAAAGTGTTGCAGACCTGATTCAGGGCGGTGCCAGTGCAGCCGCAGCAGCACAGGAAAGCGGAGAGATGTTCTCGTCTGCTTTTGCTGCCATGGATGATGAGTATATGAAGGCCCGGGCGGTGGATGTGAAGGATGTGTCCTGCCGACTGGTGCAGATTCTCTGTGGCACGCAGACGGGCGCGATTTTGGATCGACCGGGCATTCTGGTGGCGGAAGATCTGACCCCCAGTGAGACCGTCCAGCTGCCGAAGGACAACATTCTGGCCTTTGTGACCCGTCAGGGGTCCTCCAATAGTCACACTGCCATTTTGGCCCGCATTATGAACATTCCGTCCTTGGTGCAGACTCAGATTGATCTGGACGATGACATTGATGGGAAGCTGATGGTGGTGGATGGATTTGAAGGTGTCTGCTATGTGGACCCTGACGAGGAAACCCTCTCCACCATGCGTGCCAAACAGGCGGAACTGGCCCAGCAGCAAGCGCAGCTGGAAGTGTACCGCGGCAAGCCCAGTGTGACAAAGAAGGGTCATATCGTTAAGCTTTGTGCCAACATCGGCCATCCGGAGGATGTGGAGGCGGTGCGGAAGGGCGATGCGGAAGGCATCGGACTGATGCGCAGCGAGTTCCTTTATCTGGGCCGGGACACGGCCCCTACGGAAGAGGAATTGTTTGAGGCCTACTGCACGGTGGTAAAAGCCATGGAGGGGCGTCGGGTGATTATCCGTACCCTGGATATTGGCGCCGATAAAAAGGTGGACTACTTCGGTCTCGAGGCGGAGGAAAATCCGGCGCTTGGATACCGTGGTATCCGAATCTGCTTGGAGCAGGAGGAAATCTTCCGTCCTCAGATGCGGGCCATCTACCGTGCCGCCGCTTATGGTACCGTGAGCGTCATGTTCCCCATGATCACCTCGGTGTGGGAAGTGCGGGAAATCAAGAAGTTCTGTGCCAAGATCCGGCAGGAGCTGGCGGAAGAAGGGATTCCTTACGGAAATGCCGAGTTGGGCGTCATGATTGAAACGCCGGCAGCCGCTGTGATGAGTGCGGAGCTGGCAAAAGAAGTGGAGTTTTTCAGCGTTGGTACCAACGATTTGACCCAGTACACACTGGCCATTGATCGCCAGAATGCACATCTGGAGCGGTTCTACGATCCGCACCATCCCGCCGTGCTGGCACTGCTGCGCATGATTGCCAAGAGCGCACGGGAGGCAGGAATTTGGTGCGGTATCTGCGGAGAGTTGGGTGCCGATGCCACACTGACCGAAACATTTATCAAAATGGGCTACAACGAGCTTTCCGTGGCTCCCAGCCGCATTTTGGAGCTGCGTAAAATAATCTGCGAAAGCGAGGTTGAACCCGAATGAAAGAGTTCAAGTATGTGATTACCGATGCGATGGGCCTGCATGCCCGTCCGGCAGGCCAGCTGGTCAAGGCTGCCGCAGGCTATTCCTGTGAAGTCCAGCTGACGGCCAACGGAACGACGGTGGATGCCAAGCGCATCATGGGCGTCATGCGTCTGGCGGCCAAGCAGGGACAGGAGATCACCATCACCTGCACCGGTGCGGACGAAGATGCGGCGGCTGCTGCGCTGGAGTCCTTCGTGAAGGAAAATCTGTAACGGATTGTGTTGATTTGGGGCACCGTGGGCCGGTGACCCTGCATAAAGCAAGAAAAAGAGTTTGTAAGGAGGTTTCACTGTTATGATGAAACAATTGCAAAGACTCGGTAAGGCCTTGTTCCTGCCGGTCGCAATTCTTCCCATTTGCGGTATCCTGATGGGCCTCGGCTATGCCATGGCTCCCGGTGCCATGGGCGTTCCCGGTGCACCGACTTCTGGTGCTGCGTATGTTATTGGCTTCTTCCTGATCAAGGCCGGCGGTGCTTTGATCGACAACATGGCTCTGCTGTTTGCCGTGGGCGTCGCCGTTGGCCTGTCCAAGGAAAATGACGGTACCGGTGCTCTGGCTGGTCTGGTTTCCTGGCTGATGATCACCAAGCTGCTGAACCCCGCAGTCGTGACGGTCATTGCTCCCCATATGATGGCGGACGAGGTCAAGGCTCTGGCCTTTGCCAAGATCGAGAACCCCTTCATTGGTATCCTCTGCGGTATCATTGGCGGTGCTTGCTACAACAAGTTTAAGGACACTAAGCTGCCCGATGTGCTGGCCTTCTTCTCCGGCAAGCGCTCCGTCGCTCTGGTCACCGGCGCTATGTCCGTGGTGGTTGCAGCGGCCCTGCTCTTCGTGTGGCCCGTCATCTTCGGCGCACTGGTTGCCATCGGCAACGGCGTCAAGAGCATGGGCGTGGTTGGCGTTGGCATCTATGCCTTCCTGAACCGTCTGCTGATCCCCACGGGTCTGCACCATGCTTTGAACAATGTGTTCTGGTTTGACACCATCGGCATGGGCGACCTGACTGCTTACTGGCAGGCCCTGCAGGAGGGCGGCGTCATGGCAAACGGCACGGTCGTTGACTGGTCCGTCGGTATGTACATGTCCGGCTTCTTCCCCTGCATGATGTTCGGTATTCCCGGTGCTGCTCTGGCGATGATCCAGACCGCAAAGACCAAGAAGCGCAAGGCTACCATCGGTATCATTGGTTCTGCTGCCGTCTGCGCTCTGCTCTGCGGCGTCACCGAGCCCTTTGAGTTCGCCTTCATGTTCCTGGCGTTCCCCCTGTATGTTGTTTATGCTCTGCTGTACGGCATCTTTGCTGCTGTTACCGTTGCTCTGGGCTATCGTGCCGGCTTCTGCTTCTCCGCAGGCTTGACCGATGCCATCTTCTCCTCCTTCCTGCCTGCTGCACGCAATAGCTGGCTGCTGCTGCCTCTGGGTCTGGCTGCCTTCGTGGTGTTCTATCTGGTGTTCTTGTTTGCCATCAAGAAGTTCAACCTGAAGACGCCCGGCCGTGAGGACGATCAGGAAGCTGAGTTGAACATCGAGCTGAAGAACGATGACTACACCGCAATGGCTGCCATTATTCTGGAAGGCCTGGGTGGTAAGGACAACATCGCTTCCATTGATAACTGCATCACCCGTCTGCGTCTGGAGATCAAGGATCGCTATGCCGTGGACGAGAAGAAGATCAAGACTTCCGGCTGTGCTGGTGTGATTCGCCCCGGTAAGTACAGCGTTCAGGTCATCATTGGTCCTAAGGTTCAGTTTGTTGCAGACGAGTTCAAGAAGCTCTGCAAGTAACGAACCATCAAAAAATCCGCCGTCCTGGCCCACGGGACGGTGGATTTTTTTGGCGGAACATAGGGGAACGGCGGTGCTTGACAGCACCGCCGTTTCGGCGCATACTTTCAAAGATACTATTGCCTCGAATGCTTGATTGATTGGGGCAGGCCGGAAGCAAAGCCGAACAGGACCGGCGGACGGAGAAGGAGAGGTTACCCATGGAACATACAATGGTCAAAGGACGCTTTGCCCCGTCTCCCAGTGGGCGGATGCATTTGGGGAATGCGTGGTCCGCACTGCTGGCGTGGTTGTCCGTCCGCAGTCGGGGAGGCACGATGGTGCTGCGCTTGGAGGATTTAGATCCCGACCGCTGCAAGCGGAGTTTTTGCGATGGTGTGGAAGAAGATTTGCGATGGCTGGGACTGGATTGGGACGAGGGCGGCTGTCAGGGGGGTGACCTCTATTATCAGAGCAAACGCAGTGCGTGGTATGCGGAGGCATTGGAGTGGCTGCAGAAGCAGGAGCTGCTTTACCCCTGCTATTGTACCCGGGGTCAGCTGCATGCAGCCAATGCACCCCACCGCTCCGACGGCGAGGTGATTTATGCCGGCACCTGCCGGAATTTGACGATGGAAGAGCGCCTGGAGCGGGAGAAAGTCCGTCGCCCGGCGCTTCGTATTCGTGTGCCGGAGCAGGAAATCCGGTTCACAGACCGCTTGCAAGGAACCTATACAGAACAGTTGGCACAGGATTGCGGAGACTTCATTTTGCGCCGCAGTGATGGAGTGTTTGCCTATCAGCTGGCTGTGGTGGTGGATGATGCTTTAATGGGAATCACTGATGTGACTCGGGGCAGTGATTTGCTGTCCTCCACACCCAGACAGATCTTTTTGCAGCAGCAGCTGGGGTATGCAACGCCGGAGTATTGCCATGTGCCGCTGCTTTGTGCGCCGGATGGAAGACGGCTCTCCAAACGGGAGGCAGATCTGACCTTGGCGGCACTTCGGGAAAGCGGCATGAAACCGGAAACCATTGTGGGCCGATTGGCTTGTGCAGCAGGACTGATTGACCGTCCGGAACCGATTTCAGCGGCAGAGTTGATTCCGCTGTTTTCGGTGGACAAGCTGCCTAAGGAGGATCTTGCGTTTCGGTGGCAGGTCTGATTGAAGCGTGCAGATTGGGCGAGAAATGGATATAAAGGGCATCGGATTTGGAAAAGAACCGTGGAAGATGAAACAATCGGCGGAGCTGCTTCGTCAGATGCTGGCGGACAGCAAATTGGTTGTGCTGCCCGAAGATCACCACGGAGAGCGGAGTATCAATCATGCCGATGAATATGCGGCGTTATTGCGGGCATAGCTGAAGAACTGAAGGAAAAGCGGAGTGCATCAAACCTGATACACTCCGCTTTTGTGTGTCATATGCCCTGATACCAAGTTGGAATAGGGTTCTGCATATTCTGATACCAGCTTAAAACCTCTTCCGCCTGATGCAGCATAATGTTGATTTGTTCGGCTCCAAAGGGAATTGCCCACGGGACAGAGGACAGGGTATTGCTGCTGATATATAGGGCAAGCAGTTCCCAAAAGGCAGAAGGAACTTGATTCTTAAAGTATCCGTTGACCATAGCGGTGGCAAACACTGGGGCAGATTGTGCGCTCCAGACAATGCGGTTGAATTCTTCCCAAGGATCGCCGAAATCATCCCGGTCGAAGTCGATGATCGTCAGCTGCCCTGAACGGTCAATCATCATATTTCCGATGTGGTAGTCCCCGTGCTGATAGGTTATGGGGCGGTCGTTTAATCGCGAGCGGTGAGCTTCAATGTAGTCAATGAAAAGGGCGCCGTTTTCATATTTAATGGGACAGTCACGGTACATTTGAATTTTACGGTCCATTTTGCGGTTAAAATAGATATGCCATGGCTCAATGCTGTCCGGCGCAGGGATAGAGTGAATCGTTCGGAGCATCTGACCTGCTTCAAAGCCGTAGTTGTATTGCTGCTCGTATGTCATGCGTGGCAGGACATCCTCGGCATCAACACCCTCGATCCATGACTGAATGGAGTAAACGCCGTCTTCACAGCGGCCAAATTCAATGGGCTTGCACATGAAAATACCAGTAGAAGCAACTTGCCCCATCCGTTCAAATTCTTGCTTTTTGCGTTCGTAAAGTTCTTCTGCTGAAATTCTCAACAGATACTTCTGTCCGTTTTCATCGGTAATGCAGTACTTTTTGTCCTTGGACCAGCCTTTTTGGATCGGTTCTTTGGAAACATAGTTCATCATTGGAAATTCACCTCGCATGATCGAGTTTGTATCCGCAGTATGGAAGGGAAGGTGGATAGAAAACCAGCCGACACAAGGACTGTGTCGGCTGATTTGTGTTCCTGGTAAATTAGAAGTTCAAGCCCAAGAGAGCGGCACCGATGATGCCGGCATCGTTGCCCAGCGTGGCGCTTACCAGCGGAGGGGGAGCGATGAATTCGGAAGCATAGCAGTACTTGGACATCTTTTTTCGCAGTGGGGTCAGAAGATATTCGCCTTGATTGCTGATGCCGCCGCCCAAAATAATGACCTGCGGGCGGAGCAAATTGACCACACCACCCAGACCAAAGGCAAGGTACTCCATATATTGGTCCAAAACAGCCAAAGCCACAGGGTCCCCTTGTTGAGCGGCATCAAAGGGTGTTTTTGCATTCACGGCTTCGATGGCGGTGCAAACCTGCCAGAGCAGGGAGTCCGGATGGGCTTCCATTGCCTGACGGGTCTGTCGAATCAGGGCGGTAGCAGAGGCATAGGCCTCGAAACAGCCTCGATTTCCACAGCCGCAAGGCTCGCCGCCGAATACCATAGGGATGTGGCCCACTTCGGTGCCGCCGCCGGTCCAGCCGGAGAACACCTGCTTGTTGCAGATGAAACCACCGCCGACGCCGGTGCCTAAGGTAATCATTGCAGCACTGTCATAGCTGCTTGCGCTGCCGGCGAGCACTTCGCCCAATGCAGCACAGTCGGCATCGTTGCCAAGAAAAACGGGGAGACCGGTATGTTCCTGAAGCATCTGGGCCAGCGGCAGGTGATGCCAGTTCAGATTGGTCGTGCGCAGCACCATGCCGGCCGCTGCATCCACTGCACCGGGCACACCAACCCCGAGTCCGGCAATGGGCCCGTCCGTGGAAGGGGCCTGCGCCAGACAGAGCGTGACAGAGCGGGCCATATCAGCCACGATTGCCTCTGTGTCCCGGTTGGCCCCTGTGGGCAGGCTTACCTTACAGATCAGGCGGCCTGTATCACTGACCAGACCGGTGGCAATGTTCGTGCCGCCCAGATCAATGCCGATGTACTGCGCCAACGAAGATCACTCCTTGTTTTCGGCGATGTAGGCCAGATAGTCGTCGTAGCTGGTCTTGCGGTCCACGAGTTTGCCGTCAGAGGTGAAGTCAAACACCCGGTTACAGACGGACTGGATCATCTGATGGTCATGGGTGGCCAGCAGGATATTGCAGTTGACATCCATCAGACCGTTGTTCAAAGCGGCAATGGACTCCAGATCCAGATGGTTGGTGGGTTGATCCATCAGCAGCACATTGGCTCCGGACAGCATCATGCGGGAGAGCATGCAGCGCACCTTCTCGCCGCCGGACAGCACCTTGACCGGCTTATACACATCCTCGCCGGAGAAGAGCATGCGGCCCAGGAAACCACGCAAGTAGGTTTCGTCCTTGTTATCGGAGTACTGGCGCAGCCAGTCCACCAGATTGAGGTCCACATCGTTGAAGTAAACGGAGTTATCCTTGGGGAAGTAGGACTGGCTTGCAGTGACACCCCACTTGACGGTGCCCTCGTCCGGCTCCAGTTCGCCCATCAGGATTTTGAACAAAGTGGTCTGTGCCACTTCGTTGTCGCCGACCATGGCGATCTTGTCGCCGTGTTCCACAGCAAAGCTGACCCGATCCAGCACCTTTACGCCGTCAATGCTCTTGGACACATCGGAGACAAACAGGATGTCCTTACCCACCTCACGGTCGGGCTTGAAGCCGACCCAAGGATAGCGGCGGGAGGATGCAGGCATCTCTTCCACGGTCAGCTTGTCCAGCAGCTTGCGGCGGGCCGTAGCCTGCTTGCTCTTGGACTTGTTGGCGGAGAAGCGGGTGATGAAGGATTGCAGCTCTTTGATCTTTTCCTCGTTGCGCTTATTCTGGTTCTTGATGAGGTTCTGGACCAGCTGGCTGGATTCGTACCAGAAGTCATAGTTACCCACATACATCTTGATCTTATTGTAGTCGATGTCCACGATGTGGGTGCAGATGGTGTTCAGGAAGTGACGGTCATGGCTGACCACGATCACAGTGCCATCAAAGTCCAGCAGGAAGTCCTCCAGCCAGTTGATGGCGTTGATGTCCAGGTTGTTGGTCGGCTCGTCCATCATCAGAATGTCAGGGTTGCCGAACAGAGCCTGTGCCAGCAGCACCTTTACCTTCAGTCGGCCATCCATGTTGGCCATGGTTTCGTAGTGGTACTGGGTGGGAATGCCCAGACCCTGCAGGATGCGGCTGGCATCGGATTCGGACTCCCAACCGCCCAGTTCGGCATATTCCTCGGCCAGTTCGCTGGCACGAATGCCGTCCTCGTCGGTCATATCCTCCTTCTCGTAGATGGCGTTCATTTCTTTGCCAACCTCATAGAGGTGTTTGTTGCCCATCACCACGGTGTCCAACACGGTGTACTGGTCGAAGAGGAACTGGTCCTGCTTCAGAATGGACATACGCACCTTGGGCAGAATATCCACAGAACCGGTGGTGGAATCCAGCTCGCCGGACAGGATCTTCAGGAAGGTGGATTTGCCGGCGCCGTTTGCGCCGATGATGCCGTAGCAGTTGCCGCGCAGGAACTGCAGATTGACATCCGAAAACAGGGGAGCGCCGCTGTATTGCAGGCTCAGATTGCTGACAGTAATCATAAATCAATACCTCATATGATCGAAATATATGTTAAATCATCTTATTATATCATGGGAAAAACAAAAAGCAAGGATACTACCTTGTTTTTGGGGAATATCACAATGAAAATGTTGTTGATTTCACGGAAAAGGAACGCTATAATTTAGAAATAACAGTCCGTTCGACACCGATTGACAAATGGGTGTCCGAAGAAATATCAGAGGTTATTCATCATGCGTAAATCGAACGAAAAAAAGAACACACAGCCAAGAGGAACGCACAAGGCCTGGATAGGAGTCGGCATCGGAGCAGCAGTGCTGCTTTCTGCCTATCTGGTGTTGTGCGCCCTGCCGGGCAGAGGGGACACCTTCTATCCCGGAACCAGCGTCAACGGCATCGAGATCGGCGGGATGAACCGGGAAGCAGCGTTGAGCTTGCTGGAAACCGAGTTGTCTGATCCCGGTGCACTGGGAGAGACCTATTCCACTCTGGAATTGCGGCCGGAAGTGGAGGGGGTAGAGCCCTATTCGGTGGACTTGAGCGGGGCTCTGACTTATGATGTGTCTGCGCTGGTGGATCAGGCGTATGCCCATGACCGAGGGGGTATGTTCCTGAGCCGTGGTCTGCGGTATCTTGCGTCCGGAATTTCCGGCGGCAAGCAGTATACGGTGGTGCCTCATGCATCGGATGCAGAGGCGGTTGCACAGGCACTGGAACAGTCCGGTATTCTGGAGCTGAACACCACAGTGGAAACCACCTGGCAGCTGCAGGAGGAAACGCTGGAAGTTACCATGGGTACCAGTGGCTATATGGTGGACGGCGAAGCGCTGACCAAGCAGATCATGGATCGCACGGCACAAGGCAACTATGACCCAATCTCCTGCCCTTTGGTGGAACAGGCACCACAGCCAATCACCGGGGAGCAGATCCACGCAGAAACAGCGGCGGAACCGAAAAACGCAAGCTTGGAAGTGGCGGCTGACCGCAGTTACAAGGTGCTGGATGCGGTTCGTGGTGTGGATTTTGATGTGGCAGAAGCGGATGGATTGCTGTCCGGTGCTGCGGAAGGCACTGTGGTTCAGATTCCGTTGCAGCGGAAAGAACCCAGCATCAGTACAAAACAGCTGCAGGATGGTCTGTTCCGGGATGTGCTGGGAGAATACACGACGAATGTCGGTGGATCGGCAGGCAGAAAGGCCAATGTCCGCCTGTGTGCGGAAAAGTGCAATGGTTACATTGTGCTGCCCGGTGAGGAATTCTCCTACAATGCTGTGGTGGGTAAGCGCACCACAGAGGCCGGCTTCAGTGAGGCTCCGGCCTACAACGAGGGCAAAACCGTTCAGGAAGTGGGCGGCGGTGTTTGTCAGGGATCCAGTACCCTTTATTGTGCAGTGCTGTATTCCAACTTGGAAGTGGTGGAGCGGCAGAACCACTCCTATCCGTCCGGCTATACTCCAATCGGCATGGATGCCACCGTTTCTTGGGGCTGGCCGGAGTTCATCTTCAAGAATAATACGGATTACCCCATTCGTGTGATGGCTTGGTATCAGGATGGCAAGACCCATTACGAAATTCAGGGCACCAAGGTGTCGGAATTCAAGGTGGAGATCGTGTCGGAAACGCTGCAGACGATTCCGCCTGCCCGAAAGGAAGTCCAGGATCCGACCCTGCCTGTGGGTACGGAAGTGGTGGCGGAGAAAGGTCACACCGGATATAAAGTGCAGACCTACCGCAAGGTGTATGACGGAAACGGTCAGCTCATCAGCAATAACAAGGAGGCATACAGCTCCTATCGTATGACGGAGCAGGTGGTGCATGTGGGCACCATGGTGGCTCCTCCGGCAGAAGCTCCGGCAGCCCCTCCGGCAGAAGCACCGGCCGCACCTGTCGCATAAGATTAGAAACAGAGAAATTACCGCACAATGGAGATTGTGCGGTAATTTTATAGGAGGGATTCCTGATGTTTGAAGGATTTTCAGAACAGACGATTGACTTTCTCTGGGGTGTTCGTCTGAACAACGAGCGGAGCTGGTTTATGGAGCATAAGGCAGAGTATCAGAAGGTGCTCTATGAACCTATGAAGGCGTTGGGAGCAGAGCTGGCAGAGGAGATGGAACGGATTTACCCTGGGGAAGGCCTGCGGTTGAAGGTGTCCAGAATCTATCGGGATGTGCGTCGGGTCAAGTACGGTGGACCCTACAAAGACCACCTGTGGCTGTCTCTGCGGGTGCCGAACGAAGGGAATGTTCCGCCCAAACCCACTTTTTATTTTGAATTGTCCCCGGAAGGGTATGAGTATGGCATGGGCTACTTCTGTGCCAGACCAGTGGATATGGAGCAATTCCGGCGGCGGGTCCTGCGGGAACCAAAGGAACTGGAACCGCTGGCCCGCAAGTTGAACCGGCAGGATCGGTTTCAACTGGAGGGAGAGGTCTACAAGCGGTCCAAAGGAACGGTGAATCCGGTGTTGCAGCCGTGGTTTGACCGCAAGCATGTCCGCTTGGTTTCGGTCCATGCGCCGGATGTGAGGTTGACTACCCCGGAGTTGAAGGAAGAGCTTTTGGATGGCTTCCGATGGCTCAAACCGTATTTCAAGTATTTCAAGGCCATGGAGTTGGAACCTCCGGTGCTTTGAGGAGAACACGGGCAGCGATCAGAGAGGGGTTCCATAAAATAAAAAAGCAGCGCAGCCAGAGTTCTGGCTGCGCTGTTGTTGTATCCGAACCTTTACTTGCAGAAGGCCTCGGTAACTTCTGCGATGTGCTCAGCGCACAGACCGAACTGCTTGAGCAGCTCGCCGGCAGGACCGGAGTGGCCAAACTCGTCGTTGACGCCAATGCGCTTGACGGGCACGGGGTACTGCTCACTCAAGACGGAGCAGACGGCCTCGCCCAGACCGCCGATGATGGAGTGCTCCTCCACAGTGACGATCTTACCGCATTCCTTGGCGGCCTTGAGCACCAGTTCCTCGTCCAAAGGCTTGATGGTGCACATATTGATGACACGGGCGTGAATGCCCTTGGCTTCCAGAGCTTTGCCGGCTTCCAGAGCCTCGCTGACCATCAGGCCGTTGGCGATGATTGCCACATCGGTGCCATCCTGCAGCACCTCGCCCTTGCCGATCTCGAAGGAATAGTCTTCCCCGTGGAACACAGGGCTGGCGAAACGGGAGAAACGCATATAGACCGGGCCCTGATGCTTGGCGGCCGCACGAACGACGGCTTCTGCCTCTACAGCGTCGGCGGGGCACATGACGACCATACCGGGGATGGTGCGCATCACGGCGAAGTCCTCGTTGCACTGATGGGAAGCACCGTCCTCGCCCACGGAAATGCCGCCGTGGGTGGCACCGATCTTCACATTCAGGTGGGGATAGCCCACAGTGTTGCGGATCTGCTCAAAGGCACGACCGGCTGCAAACATAGCGAAGGAAGAAGCGAAAGGAACAAAGCCCATGGTGGACAGGCCGGCGGCCACGCCAACCATATCGCACTCGGCGATGCCGCAGTCGATGTGGCGCTCAGGGAAGGCCTTCTGGAAGATGCTGGTCTTGGTTGCGCCGGCCAAGTCTGCATCCAAAACGACCAGCTCGGGCATTTCTTTGCCCAGTGCAGCCAGGGCATTGCCGTAGCTCTCACGGGTTGCAATTTTCTTGATGTCCGCCATCTTACTGTGCCTCCACTTCTGCCAGATGAGCCTTCAGCTCATTCATGGCGATCTCGTACTCCTCTGCATTGGGAGCCTTGCCGTGCCAGCCGGCCTGATCTTCCATAAAGCTGACACCCTTGCCCTTGAGGGTCTTCATGATGATGGCAAAGGGCTTGCCTTTGACGGTTTTGGCCTGCTGGAAGGCGGCTTCGATCTGGTCAAAGTCATGGCCGTCGATCTCGGCGACCTCAAAGCCAAAGGCCTCACATTTTTCCTTGATGGGGTAGGGGCTCATGACATCGGCAACACGGCCGTCGATCTGCAGACCGTTGTTATCAATGATGACCACCAGGTTGTCCAGCTTGTTGTGGGAAGCGAACATCATGGCCTCCCAAACTTGGCCTTCCTGGATCTCGCCGTCGCCCAGCAGGGTGTAGACACGCTCGTCGGTCCCCTTCATCTTGGCACCCAGAGCCATGCCGCAGGCGGTGGAGATGCCCTGACCCAGAGAACCGGTAGACATATCAATGCCGGGGGTGGTGTTCATATTGGGATGGCCCTGCAGATAGCTGCCGATGTGGCGCAGGTTGTGCAGGTCCTCCCGGGGGAAGAAACCACGGAGGGCCAGAGTCGAATACAGACCGGGGGCAGTGTGGCCCTTGGACAGGACAAAGCGATCCCGCTGTGCCTTCTTGGGGTCCGCAGGATCCACCCGCATTTCTTTGAAGTAGAGGTATGTGAACAGGTCGGCGGCGGAGAGGCTTCCGCCGGGATGACCGGACTTTGCGCCGTAAACGGCATCGATCACGCCGACACGAACCTTGCAGGCCAGAACCTGCAGCTCTTTGCGTTCAGCTTGAGTCATGAGATCCACGCTCCTTAAAATTTATATTAGCGGCTATAGTATACCATCTTGTACGCTGTTTGTGAATAGAAAATACAGAATTCTGCCAGAAAAGAACAAAAGCGCAGACCATTTGATCTGCGCTGAAGAGGAAGTCAGTCTTCGTAGGTCGAGCGGTCGGGCACCGGTCGGGAAATCACATCACCCAAACTTCCGTTGCCGTAATTGAGCATACGGTTGACCCGGCTGACCGTGGCACTGCTGGCCTTGGTGGCCTCCATAATTTCGGTGTAGACCTTGCCCTCCAGCAGGAGAGAGGCCACATCAAAACGCTGCTCCATGGCGCTCAACTCTGTGGCGGCACAAAGATCTTCAAAAAACTGGACACATTCATCGACCGTGCGCAGCTTCAAAATGGCCTCATAGAGAGCGATGGAGCGCTGGCGCTTGGCGGGACGGGGCATACAATCACATCCTGACTGAAATAATTTTGGGATTTAGTTCTTTCCTATTTTAGCACTGAAAAGTGTAATAGTAAACAGGGAAAAGTGAAAATGATGGAAAAATCGGACCGGATCTCGCAAAAACAGGGCAAAATTGTGAAAAATGCCACAAAATAGTCTGTGTCCCAAGCAGACCTCCGGTGTGTAACAGCAAGAGAAACCAACGGACAGACAAAACACAGGCGCTTTCCCTGCGTGATGCAGAAAAACGCCTGTGCTGATTTGCGTAGTGCGATCTATACCATTCTAAATATGTGGTTAGCGATTGGTGTCCATCTTGCGCAGCAATGCCACCGTCTCCACATGGTGAGTGCGGGGGAACATATCCACGGCTTCGGCTTTTTCGGTGCGGTAGCCCAGCTCGTTAAACCGCTTCAAATCCCGAGCCAGAGTGGCAGGATCACAGGACACATAGACGATGCGCTGAGGCTCCATGGAAACGATGTGCTGGACCACCTCTTGTGCCATTCCCTTTCTGGGGGGATCGACCGAGATCACATCCGGCTTCAAATTTCGACGCACCAGTTCAGCGGCGGCCTCTTTGGCATCGGCACAGATGAATTCAACATTAGAAAGGTTGTTGCGAAGTGCGTTCTCCTTGGCATCTTCAATGGCAGAAGGGACGATTTCGGCACCGATGACGGATTTGGCCTGCTTGGCCAGCACCAAGCTGATGGTGCCGGTGCCGCAGTAGAGGTCCACCACGGTTTCCTGTCCGGTCAAGCCGGCAAACTCCGCTGCTTTCCGGTACAATACCTCTGTCTGGGCCGGATTGACCTGAAAAAACGAAGGGGTGCTAAGCTTGAAGGTCAGGCCGCACAGTGTATCGTAGAGGTGATCCTGTCCCCAGAGCAGACGATATTCTTTGCCCAGAATGACATTGGTTTTTTCCTTGTTGATTCCCAGTATCACGCCGACGGTATTGGGGACGGCGGAGCAGATAGCGGAGACCAGAGAAGCCTCCTCCGGGAGATGGTCAGCATTGCAAAGGATACAGACCAGGCTTTCCCCCTTGCGGTTGGTACGGACATAGATGTGGCGTACCAGACCCTTGTGGGACAACTCGTCATAGGCGGCGACTTTGTGCTCCAGCATCCATTGCTTGACGGCTCGTCCCACAGCATCCGCCTGCGGCTGTTGGAGCAGACAGGATTCAATGTCGATCACATCGTGGCTTCTGGAGCGATAAAAGCCGACAGATACACCGTCTTTGCCGCTGACCGGGAACTGGGCTTTGTTTCGGTAACGCAGCGGATCTTCGGCACCATGGATGGTGTCCACCGTGAGATCCAGCCCGCCAATGCGGCGAAGTGCATCCTCCACACGGATGCGCTTCATTTGCAGCTCCTCGCCATAAGTCATATGACGCAGTGCACAACCACCGCATTTCGGAAAATAAGGGCAGTCTGACTTGATTCGCTCAAGAGAGGGGCGCACGACCTGCTCCACCTTGCCCCAGGCAGCCGTTTTGCCAACTTTCAGCAGCATGACTTGGCACAATTCTCCCTTCAAAGCACCTTTGACAAAGACCGCCATGCCATCCAGACGGGCAACACCGTCTCCTTCGCTGGAATAACCTTCGATTTCCAGAGGGTAAATTTTATTTTTCTGAGGGCGTTCCATGTGAGAAACCTCCTTGAACAGATAAATTCGCATCCGTTATTATAACGAAAATTACAAATCAATGCCATCTTTTTTGCAGAAAAAACAGAAATTAGGGGAAAAGTCCGGGGTGGGACCGGAGATTGGGTGGGGGATTCGTCAAAATACCTGTTTTTTCGTGCAAAGAGCGTCACTTTTGTTCATAAAAAAGACTTTTCTTTTTTGATGTGCTATGATAAGATTTAGAACATATGAGTGTGAAAATGCGCGGTTCATCCGTAAAAGAAAGGATCAATGTTTCATGAGCATCCTGAAAAAGATTTTCGGCACAAGCTCCTCAAAAGAGGTCAAACGGCTGATGCCGATCATTCAGCAGATCGAAGCGCTGGAAGAAGAGTACAAGGCACTGACCGATGAGCAGCTGCAGGCCAAGACGCCGGAGCTGAAGGCACGGCTGGCTGAGGGCGACACGCTGGACGACATCCTGCCGGAGGCATTTGCGGCACTCCGGGAAGCGGCGGACCGTGTGCTGGGTCTGCGTCCGTATCGGGTTCAGCTGATCGGTGGTTTAGTCCTGCATCAGGGCAGAATCGCAGAGATGAAGACGGGCGAAGGTAAGACTCTGGTGGCGACACTGCCGGTCTACCTGAATGCACTGGCCGGACAGGGCGTGCATGTGGTGACCGTCAACGACTATCTGGCCAAGCGTGACTCGGAGTGGATGGGCAAAGTCTATCGCTTTATGGGTCTGTCGGTGGGTCTGATCGTCCACGGTCTGAGCAAGGCTGAGCGCAAGGCGGCTTATGATGCCGACATTACATATGGCACCAACAACGAGATGGGCTTTGATTATCTGCGGGATAATATGGCCATCTATGATTCGGAACTGGTGCAGCGAGGCCATGCCTTTGCTGTGGTGGACGAGGTGGACTCCATCCTGATCGATGAAGCCCGTACGCCTTTGATTATTTCCGGTAAGGGAGAGGAATCCACCAGCCTGTACCAGGAAGTAAACCGCTTTGTTTCCGGTCTGCGCTGCCAGCGCATCACGGAGAGCGATGATAAGTCTCTGGAAAATGAAGATGTGGAAGCAGACTACATTGTGGAAGAGAAGGGCAAGCATGTATCCCTGACCCCCCGTGGCATTACCAAGGCAGAGGAGTACTTCCATCTGGACAACCTGTCTGATGCCGAAAACACCACCCTGAACCACCACATCAATCAGGCGATCCGAGCCCACGGCGTGATGAAGCGGGATGTGGATTATGTGGTCAAGGACGGTCAGGTCATCATTGTGGATGAATTCACCGGACGACTCATGTTTGGCCGCCGCTACAACGAGGGCTTGCATCAGGCCATCGAGGCCAAGGAAGGTGTGACCGTGGCCAATGAGTCCAAGACGCTGGCAACCGTCACCTTCCAGAATTACTTCCGCCTGTACAACAAGCTGTCCGGTATGACCGGTACCGCTATGACGGAAGAGGATGAATTCAACGCCATTTACGGTCTGGACATTGTGGAGATCCCCACCAACAAGCCGGTGGCCCGTGTGGACGATCCTGACCGTGTGTATAAGACGGAACAGGCCAAGTTCAACGCCATTCTCAAGCGCATTGAAGAATGCCACGAGAAGGGGCAGCCCGTGCTGGTGGGTACGGTTTCGATTGAGGGTTCCGAGTTGGTCAGCAAGATGCTCAAGCGTCGGGGCATTCCGCATAATGTGCTGAATGCCAAGCAGCACGACAAGGAAGCACAGATCATCGCACAGGCCGGTAAGTTCGGTTCCGTCACGGTGGCCACCAACATGGCTGGCCGTGGTACGGACATTATGCTGGGCGGCAACGCCGACTATCTGGCACAGGCCGAGCTGCGCAAAGCCGGTTATTCCGATGAAGTCATTGCCGACGCCACCGGTTTTGCCGAGGCAGCCAATGAGGAAGTGGCCGAGGCCCGAGTGAAGTATGCCGAAGCCCTGCAGAAGTACAAAAAGGAAATTGCAGAAGAAGCGGAGCGTGTCCGTGCGGTGGGCGGCCTGTTTATTCTGGGTACGGAGCGGCATGAATCCCGCCGTATCGATAACCAGCTGCGTGGCCGTGCCGGTCGTCAGGGTGACCCCGGCGAAACCTGCTTCTATCTCTCTCTGGAGGATGACATTCTCCGTCTGTTCGGCGGTGAACGCATTCAGAATATGATGGATCGCATGGGATTGGATGAAGATATGCCCATCGATGCCAAGATGCTCTCCGGCGCCATTGAATCCGCACAGCGCCGAGTGGAATCCCGCAACTTTGAGGCTCGTAAGAGCGTGCTGGACTATGACAATGTCATGAACACCCAGCGTGAGGTCATTTACGAGCAGCGCCGTCAGGTGTTGTCCGGTCAGGACCTGCAGGAATCCATTGCCAACATGATCCGCTCCATCATCCGCCGCAGTGTGGAGGGTGCCGTCGGTGAGCGCAAGCACATCACTGCGGAGGATTGGAAGAGCGCAACGGCCCAGTTCCGTGGCGTGTTCCTGCTTCCCGATGAGCTGCTCTACTCCGATGAGGAACTGGCCAAGCGGTCGGTGGATCAGCTGGTGGGTGAGCTGGAAGAGCGTGCCTTCGATATCTACAGCAAGAAGGAGACCATCCTCGGTGAGCCGCTGATGCGTGAACTGGAGCGTGTGGTCATGCTGCGTGTGGTGGATGAATACTGGATGGACCACATTGACGCCATGGAAGAGCTGAAGCAGGGAATTCACCTGCGTGCTTACGGACAGGAAGACCCCGTGGTGGCGTACAAGCGGGAAGGCTACGAGATGTTCGAGAACATGGTGGCCGCCATTCAGGAGGAAACGGTCCGCCGGATCTATATTACCCGTGTCAAGGAGCGTGTGGAACGCAAGGCGGTGGCAAAGGTCACCAGTGAGTCCGGCGCCAGCGATGGCACGGTGAAGAAACAGCCCATGCGCAAGACAATCAAGATCGGCCGCAACGATCCCTGCCCCTGCGGAAGCGGCCTGAAGTGGAAGAAGTGCACCTGTGCAGCTTACCACGACAATTTGGAACAGCACCAGTAATTCAGAATGCAGGGGAGCCGGAACTCCGGCTCCCTTACAGAAATAGATAAGCAGAAATGCAATTTTCGACTGTGGCGGTCGAGGAGGTTAGAGAAGATGAGTTCTGTGTTTCGTTGTTACGCTGAAAAGCGGCCCGGTTTCGATGTGGAAGCCGGAAAGATTTTCCATGAGCTGAAGGAGCAGTTGGGCATCGAGGGCCTGGAGGGTGTCCGCATCCTCTGCCGATATGATGTGGACGGTGTGGATGCGGAGGTGTACGCCCAGAGCCGCACCACCGTGTTCTCCGAACCGATGTGCGATGCCTTCTATGATGAGACGCTGCCCGAGGTGGCTGGCGCTCATTCCATTCTTGCGGTAGAGTCCCTGCCGGGTCAGTTTGACCAGCGTGCGGACTCCTGCGCACAGTGCATCCAGCTGCTGGCTGGCTGTGAGCGTCCCCTGGTGCGCTGCGCCAAGGTCTATGTGCTGATGGGTCAGCTGACGGAGTCCGATTTGGCTCAGATCCGTGGTTACCTCATCAACCCCGTGGAAACCCGGGAGGCCTCGGTGGATAAGCCCGAGACGCTGGTCCAGACCTATGAAATTCCCACCACCGTCGCCACCCTGACCGGGTTCTGCGGAAAGGACGAGGCTGGCCTCGTCGAGATGATTGCAGAATACGGCCTTGCGATGGATGTGAATGACCTGAAGTTCCTCCAGACCTATTTCAAAGACGAGGAGCAGCGGGATCCCACCATTACCGAACTGCGTTTGGTGGACACCTACTGGTCGGATCATTGCCGTCATACCACATTCAGCACCCACATTGATGCCGTGGACATCAAGGACCCCGCTGTGGCTGCCGCTTATCAGGCCTATCTGGATGGTCGCGTGGAAGTCTACGGGGAGGAGAAGGCATCGAAGCGTCCCCAGACTTTGATGGATATGGGTACGCTGGGAACCAAGGTGCTGAAAAAGCGCGGCGAACTGCCCAATCTGGACGAATCTGAGGAAATCAATGCCTGCTCCATTCATATCCCTGTGGATGTGGACGGGAAGGAACAGGATTGGCTGCTCATGTTCAAGAACGAAACGCACAACCATCCCACGGAGATCGAGCCTTATGGCGGTGCAGCCACCTGTATTGGCGGCGCAATCCGTGATCCGCTGAGCGGCCGTGCCTATGTGTATCAGGCTATGCGTGTCACCGGCTGCGGCGATCCCCGTACGCCTATGAACGAAACTCTGTCCGGCAAGCTGCCTCAGCGTCAGCTGTGCACCACTGCGGCAGCCGGCTATTCCTCCTATGGCAACCAGATCGGTCTGGCGACCGGTATGGTCAACGAATTCTATCATCCCGGCTATGTGGCAAAGCACATGGAGCTGGGCGCTGTGGTAGGTGCGGCGCCTGCGGAGAATGTGGTGCGTGAAGTGCCGGCACCCGGCGATGTGGTCATCCTGCTGGGCGGCCGCACCGGTCGTGATGGCATTGGCGGAGCCACCGGTTCCTCCAAGAGCCATAACAAAAAATCCTTGCAGACCATGGCATCTGAGGTCCAGAAGGGCAATGCCCCTGAGGAGCGCAAGATCCAGCGTCTGTTCCGCAATGGTGATGTGACCCGCATGATCAAGCGCTGCAATGATTTTGGCGCCGGCGGTGTTTCCGTTGCAATCGGTGAGCTGGCGGACGGCCTGAGCATTGACCTGAATGCAGTTCGCAAGAAGTATGACGGTCTGGACGGAACGGAGTTGGCTATCTCCGAATCTCAGGAGCGTATGGCAGTTGTGGTCCGTGCAGAGGATGTGGATGCCTTTATCGCTGCCGCTACCGCAGAAAATCTGGAAGCGTATCAGGTGGCTGTTGTCACCGAGGAGCCTCGCATGGTCATGACATGGAACGGCGAGAAGATTGCCGACCTGAGCCGTGCATTCCTCTCCAGCAATGGTGCGGACAAGCATATCACCGTCACGGTCCCCGAGCTGGATACCACCGAGTGTGAGTTGGATGTTCATGCAGATCCTGTGGAGCGGTTCCACCAGATTGCCATGGACCCCAATATGGCATCTCAGCGTGGCCTTGTGGAGCGTTTTGACGGTTCCATCGGAGCCTCTTCCGTTCTGATGCCCTTCGGTGGCCGTGAGCAGCACAGTCCCGCTCAGACCATGGCCGCTCTGCTGCCTGTGGGTCCCGGTCACGAAACCAAGACCTGCTCTGTGATGGCCTATGGGTTCGATCCCTACCGCAGCGCACGCAATCCCTTTGTGGGTGCGGCGGAGTCCGTTGTGGAGTCTGTGGCAAAGCTGGCTGCCTCCGGTGCGGACGCAAGCCTTGCTTATCTGTCTCTGCAGGAGTATTTCGAGAAGCTCCGTGACGAGCCGGCCCGCTGGGGCAAGCCCTTCGCTGCACTGCTGGGTGCCCTGAGCGCTCAGATCGGCCTGAAGGCGGCTGCCATCGGCGGCAAGGACTCCATGTCCGGTTCCTTCTTGGATATGGATGTGCCTCCTACGCTGGTTTCCTTTGCCATTGCACCTGCCAATGCGGATGAGGTGGTTTCCACCGAGTTTAAGCAGGCCGGTGATCCGGTCTACCTGTTCACTGCGCCCAAGGGGGACTATGCAGGTATGCTGGAGCTGTGGAAGCGCTTCCATGCGCTGGTCAAGGCCGGTAAGGTGCGTGCCGCTTGGGCGGTCACCGGCGGCGGTGTGGCGGAAGGTCTGATGAAGATGAGCTTCGGCAACCGCATTGGCTTTGTTGGTGCGGAGGAGCTGAAGGGGGCCAAGCTGTTTGCACCTTCTTGCGGTTCTATCGTGGCCGAGCTGACCGAGGATGCGGATTTTGGCGAGAAGATCGGCTGCACTGATGCAGCACCTGTATTGAAGGTGGCTGGGGCTGAGCTGGAACTGGATGAGCTGCTGTCCGTCTGGGAGAATACGCTGGAGGATGTCTATCCCACTCGCACCGAGGCCAAGAAGGCCCCCACGGTGGAAAAGATCACCTGCACCAAGCGTTCCAACGCAGCACCTGCGGTGAAGGTGGCCCGTCCCCGTGCAGTGATTCCGGTGTTCCCCGGTACCAACTGCGAGTACGACACTGCCAACGCCTGCCTGCGTGCCGGTATTGAGCCGGAGATCCTGGTGGTCCGCAATCTGACCAACGATCTGCTGAACGAGTCGGCCAAGGCACTGGAGAAGTCCATCAAGGAGTCTCAGATGATCATTCTGCCCGGCGGTTTCTCCGGCGGTGATGAGCCTGAGGGTTCCGGTAAGTTCATCGCCTCCTTCTTCCGCAATCCTCGCATCAAGGATGCGGTCCATGAGCTGCTGAAGAACCGGGATGGCTTGATGCTGGGTATCTGCAACGGCTTCCATTATAGAAAATAGCATTTTTGTGTTTGAACAAATCTTTATTTGACATAATATGTTTAAGAAATCTTGGTCATGGGGAGCCATGTGGCTTAGTTGGTTCAGCTCCTGACTCTTGATTTTGGCTCAGGTCATGATCTCAGGGTCATGAGATCAAGCCCCACGTTGGGCTCCACACACAGCGCCATGGAGTCTGCTTGGGATTCTCTCTCCCCCTTTCCTTCTTGCCCCTTCCCCTACTTTCTCTCTCCCCCTGCCCTA